>JAFYOD010000111.1 GCA_017556515.1 Lachnospiraceae bacterium | reverse complement strand
GTGTACGATCTTTGTATATTCCTCCGGGCTGGTTGCATAGTTGTATGCGTGTCCGGCGCCGTGGATGGTGTGGAATTCAATCTGCATAGGATTGGTTTCGTAAATATTGCAGCTCATGTCGTACGGAACGAAGCGGTCGTCATCGCCATGGATCAGAAGGATCGGAACCTTCGCTTCTTTTACTGCTTTTACCGGGCTTGCAGCATCCAGATTGAATTTGCCGTAAACCATTCCGCCAAGCTTGATCAGCGGGTATACAAATTTGACCGGCATACCCATATCAGAACCGAGCACTTTCTTAATGATGTTGGACGGAGCATCGTACGGACAGTCTGCAATGATACCTTTGACATTTGCCGGAAGGTCCATGGAAGATGTCATGAGGACTGTGGCGGCACCCATGGAAACACCACTGAGGATGATCGGAATATCGCCAAAACGCTCATTGGCGTATTTGATCCAGTTGAGGACGTCGGTGCGCTCTAAGATACCGAATGTGATGGTGTGGCCTTCGCTGTTTCCGTGGCAGCGCTCGTCGATCAGGAGCACGTTGCGGCCGGCTTCGTTGGCGATCTTCCAGCTGCCGGAGAAGTCACGGATGGCGTTGCCTTTGTAGCCATGGCACTGAATCTCGAGAGGTGCATTGTCTTTGACATGATAATAGCGTCCGCAAAGTTCCAGACCATCGTGAGACTTGATGGAAACAGCTTCGAACGGTGCAGACTTGAATTCTGCAATCGCAGCATCCAGAACTTCCTTACATGCACGTGACTGATCTGTGTCTTCGTAGTCGTACGGACTGGCATGTGGATCTTTGTAATAAAAGGCCAGTTTGTAGCCGTAATATAATAATCCAAGGATCGCGATCGGGAAGAAAATGGCAAGTCCCAGAAGGATGCCGGTTAATAAAAGGTTCCGTTTTTTCTTCATAAGTAGTTCTCCTTTTCCACCATTCTCATGGAATTTCTATAACACTAGTATACCAGTTTATGGGCAATATGGGAACGTCTTCTTTTTTTTAATGAATCAAGAAAAATGTGTATACATTTTGGTTTTGGTGGTATAAAATGAAACTATACCGATTTAATTCGGCAGAGTAATGTGTGTCGAAAGGAAAAAATGTATGGAAAACAAACTGGAACGCAAATATGGCTTATTTACTGCAATTTGTATGGTTGTCGGAATTGTAATTGGATCGGGTGTATTTTTTAAAGCCCAGACCATTCTGACCAAAACCGGCGGAGATATGCCTCTTGGTATCCTTGCATGGGTAATTGGTGGTTTGATCATGCTGGCGTGTCTGTTGACGTTTTCTTTTATGGGACAGAAGTATGAGCGTGTCAACGGTCTTGTGGATTATGCGGAAGCGACCATGGGATCCCGTTATGGCTATTTGATGGGATGGTTTTCTGCAACGATTTATTTCCCGGGTATGACTTCGGTTCTGATGTGGGTAACCGCCCGTTATACCATGGAGTTTATCGTATCCGTGAATCCTGATTTCCCGATGACGATCCCGGCTTCTCAGGGTGGCTGTATCATTGGTCCGGAATGTATGGCGCTGACTCTGTTTTACATGTGTGCCCTGTATGCGGTAAATGTACTTTCTCCGAAGTTGGCCGGTAAATTACAGACATCCACTACGATCATTAAGATGATCCCGCTGGCTCTGATGGCAGTGGGCGGTCTTGTGTATGGCCTTGCTTCCGGAATGCTTCAGCATAATATGGAAACAACTGCTCAGGTAGCGGAGGTTGCGGAAAGCCCGCTGTTTGCTGCGATCTGTTCCACTGCATTTGCTTATGAGGGCTGGATCATTGCAACATCCATTAACTCTGAGATCAAAGATTCCAAACGCAATCTGCCGAAGGCGCTGATCAGCGGCGGTATTATCATTATGGCAGTTTATATCCTGTACTACATTGGTGTAGCAGGTGGCGCGACCAACCAGGAGTTGATCGACAAAGGTGCAACGATCGCTTTTACCAATATTTTTGGTAATACACTTGGCAATGTGCTGAGTCTGTTTATCGCGATTTCCTGTCTTGGAACTGCAAATGGCCTGATGCTGGCCTGCAGCCGCTGCATGTATGCACTTGCAAGCCGTAATGAAGGTCCGAATCCGTCCGTGTTTGGACAGATTGATAAAGAAACTAATATGCCGGGCAACTCTGCAGTATTTGCATTGTTCATTACTGCAGCATGGTTCTTGTATTTCTATCTTTCCAATCTGGCTTGTGTGTGGACTGGTCCGTTTGTATTTGATTCAACGGAGCTTCCGATCATTACGATCTACCTGATGTACATCCCAATGTTTATCCAGTGGATGAGAAAAGAGACGGAAGAGAATACACTTCGTCGTTTTGTGATCCCGGCTCTGGCGCTTTGCGGAAGTATCTTTATGGTAGTTGCGAGTGTATTCAGCCATCGTATGGCATGCTTCTGGTACATGATCGTATTCGCAGTTGTGATGGCGATCGGTGTAGCAATGAATAAACAAAAGAAAAATTAAGAATGGTATCGACGGCTTTGGAATTTATTTCCGAAGCCGTTTTTGCATGGATGGGAAAAAGGAATTGGTTGAAAGCGGAGAAATATCATGTTATGATAAGGAAAACTAACATGGGTGATTGTGCCCATATCAAGGATCAGGAGGATGAAACCGAATGAATAAACAGAGAAAAACAAGTATTAAAGCAGAAATAGATGGTCTCCGCGCATTAAGAAAAGCGATGCGTGCAGAGCCGAAGACTCAGGAAGCGCTTGTAAAAGACCTGGAAGCGATCCAGGCTCGTATCGTGGCGATCCACGATGAGGAGCAGGATGCTTTCGAGAAGATGTCTGAGAAGCAGCAGTGCAGCACTGCGGGCGAGATCGC
>JAFYOD010000110.1 GCA_017556515.1 Lachnospiraceae bacterium | reverse complement strand
TTTTTGCTTCCGGCAGGGATCGAACTGCTGATGGACTCCGTGCGTCTTTCACAATAGAGGCAGCTATTGTCATGGGAGTTTTACTGATGTCGCTTTCAATGTTGATCCAATATGCATATATGGAACATGATAAAGTCATCGGAGCGATGATCCTTGAGGAGACATTGATCCGTGCAAGAAGGGATTCCAAACGAGAAGAAGCGGAGCAATATTATGAAAGTATTGGAGAGCAAATGGGAACTTCACAATTGTGGTTTGACGAGTATGAGCTGGAGATATCTATCGGGACAACTGGGATAACAGGAAAAGCAGTTTCTGATGATTGGAAAAAAGAAATTGAGCTGGATCTGTTTCGACCAAGTGATTTTTTACGAAAGAAAGAGATGTTGCAAGGAATATGGAACAATGGAGATAAGGATGATGGAGAAGATCGAATACAGGAGGGAAATGAATCGGAACTACATGGTGATCCAATCAGAGACCGGAGTGAATGACCGATACACCATAAGAATGATCAGCGGAAACAAAATTCCCGGATTATTGCAGTTTCAGGAAAAATGGGTCAATGGAATACCGTTATTTTACTACGATATCACATCCAGGCAGCCGCTTCGTAGACTTACAGAGTATAAAACACTGTCGGGCATAGAAATTCGCACCTTAATATCGGACCTAATATTTGTTTTGAGACAGATGGAACGATATTTACTGGATGAGCAGAGAATCTGCCTTAGAACAGAATACATCTATATAGAACCAGAGACGTTTCATGGCAGTTTTTGTTTGATCCCCGGCTACCAGTCTGATTTCACAAAGGAGTTCCTGGAATTTGCTCAATATATTCTTGATCATGTCGATCATAGTGACGGGGACGCGGTTGTACTTGCTTTTTCTATTTTTCGTGAGAGCCGAAAGGAAAATTTCGGAGTCGACGACATAGAGAGATGCCTTGGAAAGGAGAAGCCATCTACAGAAATTGCAGAAATTTCAAAACCAAAGTGTGAAGAACTTTCTGTGATCGAAGACATAGAGCTGAACAAGGAACCATTTGATTTTACAACACATCTGGAGGAGAAAGTGGAATGGCAAGGCAAGCGGATGGTTCTGGGAGTATTGCTGATCGCGATGATGACCGGGCTGCCGATAGCCAGCATCTTCTTGTTTGGCATTCGTTTTCTGGTTCGATGGAAATGGATATTTTTAATTGTAGAAATGCTGTTGGCAACCGTGGGAATGGTTATTTTATATTTTGCAAGAGAGGGAGATGAAGAGGAACCGTTTGAAATAGAAGTATTGGCCGAGCCGGAGGAGTTTGAAGAAATCCTATCGGAACCAGAGGAAGAGGATGATATGCAGACGATATTACTCATATCTCAGGCCGAAGTATTACAGAAAAGAAAATTAATATCGATATCGGATAGAAAAGAGATCTCAGTGGAATATTTTCCTTTCCTGATTGGTAAAAATAAAGGACTGGTGGATCTTTGTCTGTGTGAGCCAGGTGTAAGCCGACTGCATGCAAAGATCGAACAGGATGGGGAGAACTATTTTGTTACGGATCTGAACTCTACCAATGGAACCAAAATAAACGGTTCCCTTTTAGGCGCCAATGAAAGAAAGCAGATTCACATTGGTGACGAACTGGATCTGGCGGGAATTATGTTCCGATTTCAATAGGAAATGGGTTGGAGTTTTCGGAAAATTATGGTATGATTTCATCAGATGTTTAAAGGAGATTTTGCGATGGGATATGATTTTAGAAATAAAAGCTATATCAATGGGATCCTGATTGCACTAAATGTAATAACCTTTTTGTATCTGGAAATTGCAGGTTCATCACAGGACATACTTTTTATGGTACAATCCGGCGCCGTGTTTGCACCGGCAGTTGTCTATGAGAAAGAGTATTACCGACTGTTGACTGCAGTGTTTATGCACTTTGGAATTAACCATATCATTAACAACATGATCGTATTATTTGCGCTGGGCGATCATCTGGAACGAGCATTGGGCCATGTAAAATATTTGATCTTATACCTGATCTGTGGAGTTGGATCCAATCTGATCTCGATGCTGCTTAACGGACCGGATTCCATGGTTGTTTCAGCAGGAGCCTCCGGAGCTATTTTTGGTGTGACAGGCGGTTTGATATCTGCAGTCATCATCAACAGAGGTCGTTTGGAAGATCTGAGTTTTAAGCAGCTGGCTGTTATGGTCGCGCTTTCTTTATATCTTGGATTCACAGAGCATGGCGTTGACAACACGGCTCATGTTGCAGGATTGTTGATTGGTATTTTATTAGGAATGATGTTATATCGGAAACCGAGAAAAGATGTAGATAGAAGGGAGAATTACTATGAAGGATTCTAATTGTATTTTCTGTAAAATTGCGAATGGAGAGATTCCGGCTTCGACCGTTTATGAAGATCAGGATTTTCGTGTGATCCTGGACCTTGGTCCGGCAGCGAAAGGACATGCTCTGATCCTTCCGAAAGAGCACTTTAAAGATGTTTGTGAATTAGATGAGGCAGTTGCTGCAAAAGTGCTTCCGCTTGGAGCGAAGATTGGTGCAGCAATGAAAGAAGCCCTTGGATGTGCAGGATTTAACCTGGTACAGAACAATGGCACAGCAGCAGGACAGACTGTGTTCCATTTCCATATGCATGTGATCCCGCGTTATGAGAACGGTCCGGAGATGGTAACATGGACACCGGGAAAAGAAGCACCGGAAGTTCTTGCTGAAACAGCAGAAAAGATTAAAAACGCATTATAATACATTTGTTTTACCAAGGAGAATATATGCTGCAGAAAGATGATAAACTGCTGCAAGATCTGCTTGAGAAATATACGAGATTGTATTTGAAATTTGCCATCAGTAACGGCGCTCCGTATGATGATGCTGAAGACATCGTAATGGAAGCGGTCTGGTCGTTTTATCGGTCCGAACATTTTGGAAAGCTGAGTGAAACAGAAACAAAGCTGATGATGGCACGTATTATCAAGAATAAATGTATTGATCGCTATAGAAAGCATAAGACAGAAGATGAGTTGACGCTGCGAGAAGATATTGATGACCTTTTTGGTATAAAGGCACCAAAACAGTATGAACCTGAGAAGCAGGTAATCG
>JAFYOD010000109.1 GCA_017556515.1 Lachnospiraceae bacterium | reverse complement strand
GATGAACCAGAATGTTCAGGAGATAAAACGTGTAGGCCGTCATCGCTGTGCAGTATGCGGAGTCACAGATCTGGATAAGCCGGATATGGAGTTCCGTTATTGTTCCAAGTGTGAAGGTGATTTTGAGTATTGTAAGGACCATCTTTATACACATCAGCATGTGAATCGCGGAGGAATGGACCCGAGACAGGCCAATCCATAAAATAAATCAATTAATTAAAATAATGAAATAGTATTAGGAGGAGCACATGAACAAGAAGACGAAAATCATTTGTACGATGGGACCAAACAGTGACAACCGAGAGATTATGAAACAGCTGGTTTTAAATGGCATGGATGTAGCTCGTTTTAACTTCTCACACGGATCACACGACGAACAGAGAACACGTTATTTACAGTTAAGAGACGTAGCAGACGAATGTGGTGTTCCGATCGCAGCTCTTCTCGATACAAAGGGACCGGAAATCCGTACTTGTACATTAAAAGACGGTAAAAAGGTAACATTAAAAGAAGGCCAGGAGTTCATTCTCACAACAGAAGAACTGGTTGGCGATGAGAATATGGTTCAGATCAACTACGACGGTCTCAATGAAGACGTTGCAGAAGGAAACCGCATCTTGATCGATGACGGTCTGATCGAACTTCTTGTAAAACGCGTAGAAGGTCCGAAGATTTTCTGTCATGTTGTAAACGGCGGCGAACTTGGTGAACGAAAAGGCGTTAATGTACCGGGCGTAAAGATCAAACTTCCGGCACTGACAGATAAAGATAAAGAAGATATCCGTTTCGGTATGGAGATGGGCTTTGACTATGTGGCAGCTTCCTTCATCCGTTCCGCAGATGCGATCTATGAGATCCGCGAGATCTTAAAAGAGGGCGGCTCCAACATGGGCATCATCGCAAAGATCGAAAACGAAGAAGGTCTTGAGAACCTGGATGCAATCATCGAAGCCAGCGACGGTATCATGGTTGCACGTGGCGACCTTGGTGTAGAGGTTGCTCCGGAAAAACTTCCGTACCTTCAGAAGATGATGATCAAAAAGTGCAGCGAGGCATGCAAAGTGGTTATCACAGCGACACAGATGCTGGATTCCATGATCCGTAACCCACGTCCGACACGTGCGGAAGTAACAGACGTTGCCAATGCGGTTTACGACGGTACTGACGTAGTTATGTTATCCGGTGAAACAGCAAACGGTAAGTATCCGGTAGAGGCTCTGAAGATGATGGTTCACATCGTAACAGAGGCAGAATCTCACCTTGGCAATGACTTCTTCGAGAAGAGACGTGTGGGCGAGAGCAACAGCCACAACATCTCCAATGCGATCTGCTACTCTTCCGTAACAACAGCAAAGACACTGGACGCAAAAGTGATCATTACCCCGACCATGTCCGGTTATACTGCACGTATGCTTTCCAAGTGGCATCCGGCAACTGATATCATCGGTATTTCTGACAATATGGAAGCAGTTCGCAGAATGCAGTTATACTGGGGTGTAACACCGATGCAGGGTACATGGGCAGACCTGATCGACAACAAGATCCAGATCGCTATCGACATGCTGAAAGAGAAAGAAATGGTTGTGGAAGGAGATATTGTAGTAGTAACTGCAGGTACTCAGGGCCATTCCAGAAAGAATGAAAAAGCGACAGAGACCAACGGTATCCGTGTGGTAGTAGTAGAATAATAAAGATAAAAAGACTGGTGGAAACATGAAAGGTGTTTCTGCCAGTCTTTTTTGTTTACTATAAATATTTTGACCATGAAAAAACCCTGCACAGAGTGTGCAGGGATTCATCATTAGGATTTCAATTTCAAAAAGGTTTAAGGATAAAGGATTCATTTGTTTCGTGCATTTCTTTATGGTTAGAGTATAGCACATTTCTTCTGAAAATGATTGTATATTCTTTGAATGAATTCTGAAGAAATTCTTAAGATTTGAACAATACTAATCTTTACATAATTTATACATTCGTTTTACCGGTTGTTGATTGTATACATGAAATATCTTTTATATACTGATGACTGTTGAGAGGAAATGTTTTAGAAAGAAAGAGGTAT
>JAFYOD010000108.1 GCA_017556515.1 Lachnospiraceae bacterium | reverse complement strand
TAGTTTAGTAAAAATATAATAGCAATATATGTAGAAAAACCATACTATCTCAAAATCGCGACCTTTGTACAGTCGAAAATCTTTCGAAGCGCAGTCGTCTAACCTATCATTTGAGATATGTATGGTTTTTTTATCATATATTGTATATATTTTTTACTAAGCAAAATTCACTCGGTAATTTACTGGTTTTACTGGGCTTTAGGCGGAAGCTGCCCCAGGGATTGTTTGGAAATGAGTGGCTTAGTTGGATGGGAGCCTCAAATTCGTGTAAAGAAATCAAATAAAGCAGGGTTGAAAAACATGGCAACCTGGACAGAGGAGCCTATTATTCATAAGGAAATCACACAATAGATGGAAGATGCATATTAAAAAATGGATTTTTCACACAAAAAAGAGCTCAACTGTCACAAATACGTAGTTTGGATGAGATTAAGAATGTGATTTTGAGGTCTGTAACTCATAGAACTATCCCAAAAGCTCACGCCAAGCACTCTACCTATTGGATTATCTCCCGTTCATTAACTTAAAAAATCAAAAACCCCAGGATTAACAAGAATTTCCAACAAGAAAATTCCTGTCATCCTGGGACTCTTTTACTACCAAGTTAACTTGGATAAATACACATTTAATTTAACTTTTCTCAATGTCGATTCCTGCCAAAACTTGCGCCCGATTTGCATTGCGGCTCATCTCTGCCAGCGACTATAATTGATGTAATCGCTCCGAGTCTTTTGAAGGATTATGGAAAACCGGAGCGACACAAGAATCATTATGACAGCTCAGGAGGAGAATTATGGCAGAATTATCAATTGCGATTGCTGATGATAACAGACAGACATTAAATCTGTTGGGGGAGATATTGGAAAAAGAAGAGGGAATCCGCGTAGTCGGAAAGGCTGACAATGGAGAAGATGCGTACAATATGATCGTCCGTACCAATCCGGATATCGTGCTGATGGACGTGATCATGCCGAGACTGGACGGCATTTCGGTCATGGAGAAAATCAGAAATAATACACAGATGAAGTCTTTTCCGTCATTTATCATGGTAACGGCGGCCAGCAGTCAGGATGTGACAGAAGATGCATTCCGTCTCGGTGCCAATTACTATATTATGAAACCATTCAGCAAAGATGTACTGATGGATAAGATCAATCGTGTCAGCAAGGGCCGGATGAAGAATATGCAGATCAGCAATGGAACAAAAGAGCGAAAAATTGTCCCGTATCTTGATAAAGAAGCATACATGGAACAAAATCTGGAAACAGACGTAACACAGATGCTGCATGAAATCGGGATCCCGGCACATATTAAAGGTTATCAGTATTTGCGAGATGCGATCATCATGTCTGTACAGGATCCGGAGATGCTGTCTTCTGTAACAAAGATTTTATATCCGACGATTGCAAAGAAACATCAGACGACAGCCAGCCGGGTGGAACGCGCGATCCGGCATGCGATCGAAGTCGCATGGAGCCGCGGCAAGATGGAGACCATCCATGCATTGTTTGGTTATACGGTAAGCGGTGGGAAAGGAAAGCCTACAAATTCAGAGTTTGTGGCACTGATCGCAGACAAGATCCGACTGGATTATAAGCGGATCTAAGGTGCATAAATTTACAAATAAATGTTATAACCCACTTTCTAAAAAGTATAAAATATGCTATACTTATAACGATTGTAAATTAAACTGCGAGAGGATTTGCAGTTATAAAAGTTTATAAAAATTGGGAAGGATGGGTTTCAAATATGAAAAAGATTTTATTTGTAGCTTCTGAGGCAGTTCCGTTTATTAAGACAGGTGGTCTTGCAGACGTTGTAGGTTCCCTGCCGAAATGCTTTGATAAAGAGCAGTATGACGTTCGCGTTATGATCCCGAAATACCTCTGCATCAAAGAGAAATTCCTCGAGAAGTTAGAATTCGTTGACCAGTTCTATATGGACTACCTTGGACAGAGCCGTTATGTTGGTATTCTTCAGTATGTACATGAAGGTATTACATTCTATTTTATCGACAACGAGAGCTACTTCTGGGGCAGCAAGCCGTACGGCGACCAGTACCATGATCTGGAGAAATTCTCCTTCTTCTGTCAGGCAGCTCTTTCCGCACTTCCGGTAATCGGATGGCAGCCGGACGTTGTTCACTGTCATGACTGGCAGACAGGCCTGATCCCGGTATACTTAAAGGGTCGTTTCGGTGCGGGCGAGTTCTTCAAAGATATGAAGTCCGTTATGACAATCCACAACCTGAAGTTCCAGGGTGTTTGGGATGTGAACACAATTAAGAGATTCTCCGGTCTTGACGATGGCTACTTTACATCCGACAAGCTGGAAGCATACAACAACGGTAATATGTTAAAAGGCGGTCTCGTATACGCAGACTCCATCACAACAGTAAGTAACACATATGCAGAAGAGATCAAGACAGCATTCTATGGCGAAGGTCTTGACGGTCTGATGCGTGCACGCGGCAATGATCTGATCGGTATCGTAAACGGTATTGACTACGAGGATTTCAACCCGGGTACAAATGAGAACCTGGCTGCTCCGTACACAGCTGAAAACTTCCGTAAAGAAAAAGTGAAAAATAAAAAAGCTCTTCAGAAAGAGCTTGGTCTTCCGGTTGATGAGAAGAAGTTCACAATCGGTATCGTTTCCCGTCTTACAGATCAGAAGGGCTTTGACCTGATCGCACATGTAATGGAAGAGATCTGCGAAGACGACGTTCAGGTAATCGTTTTAGGTACAGGTGAAGAGAAATATGAGAACCTGTTCCGTCATTACGAGTGGAAATATCCGGCACGCGTATCCGCACAGATGAAATACTCCGAGCCGCTGTCCCACAGAATCTATGCAGGCTGTGATGCATTCTTAATGCCGTCCTTATTCGAGCCGTGCGGACTTAGCCAGCTGATGGCTCTTCGTTACGGTACACTTCCGATCGTTCGTGAAACAGGCGGTCTGAAAGATACAGTAGAAGCTTACAATGAGTACGAAGGTACAGGTACAGGTTTCTCCTTCACAAACTACAATGCACATGAGATGTTAGACACAATTCGTTACGCAAAATCCATCTACTACGATAACAAGCGTGACTGGAACAAGATCGTTGACAGAGCGATGACAGTGGACTATTCCTGGGCTGTATCCGCTAAGAAATACGAAGCTCTTTATGATGGCCTGATCGGCGTGCAGGAAGTTGCGGAAGAAGCAGCAGAAGAGTAATTACCAAAAACGACACGGAGGAACCCATGAATATTTGGAATGAGATACTGGGAAATCAGGTGCTGATCAGTGCGGTGCTTGGATGGACAGTTGCCCAGATTTTGAAGACGATCCTTGATTGGATTCTGAATCGTTCCTTCAATCCGGAAAGACTGGTCGGGTCCGGCGGTATGCCGAGCTCCCATTCGGCAACGGTCTGCGCACTTACGACAGCCTCCGGGATTCATTATGGAGCAGGAAGCTTTGAGTTTGCGGTATGCTTTATCCTTTCTATGATCGTTATGTACGATGCAGTCAACGTTCGTATGGAGACAGGCAAACAGTCGAAGCTTCTGAATCGTGTATTCTTCGAAAATATTCTGGAACTCGATGGTGTGATACTGCAGGAACGATTAAAGGAATACGTTGGTCATACACCTGTACAGGTGGCAGCAGGAGCGGTGCTTGGTATCGTGATCGCAGCTGTAGTCAACGGAATGTACTAAATGTACGAAAATAAAAGCAAAAAAAGCTAAAAAAAATTTATAAAGTTAGGATAGGGGATGTTGCAATATTTTGTAACATCCCTTATAATATAGACAGACCGTTTTTTCGGGCGTTTTTTTGGTGCGCGGAAAAAACGGAAGAAACTACGAGATGTAGATCGATTCTACAGATTTATAGGAGGAAAAAGAACTTATGGCAAAATGGGTTTATATGTTCAGCGAAGGTAACGCTACAATGAGAAACCTGTTAGGCGGTAAAGGTGCAAACCTTGCTGAGATGACAAAGATCATCGGTGCTGACGTTGTACCGCAGGGCTTCACAATTACTACTGAGGCTTGTACACAGTACTACGAGGATGGTCGTAAGATCAACGACGAGATCCAGGCTCAGATCAACGAAGCAATCGTAAAAATGGAAGAGATCACAGGCAAAAAGTTCGGTGATTTAGAGAATCCGTTATTAGTTTCCGTTCGTTCCGGTGCTAGAGCATCCATGCCGGGTATGATGGATACAATCCTTAACTTAGGTCTTAACGAAGAAGTAGTTAATACAATGGCAGAGAAGTCTGGCAACGCTCGTTGGGCTTGGGACTGCTACAGACGTTTCATCCAGATGTACTCTGACGTAGTTATGGAAGTAGGTAAAAAGTACTTCGAAGAGCTCATCGATGAGATGAAAGAGAAAAAAGGCGTTACTCAGGACGTTGACCTTACAGCTGATGACTTAAAAGAGTTAGCTGCACAGTTCAAAGCTGAGTACAAAGCTAAAATTGGTGAGGACTTCCCGTCTGATCCGAAGGTACAGTTAATGGGCGCTGTTATGGCTGTATTCCGTTCCTGGGACAACCCGCGTGCGAACGTATACCGTCGTGACAACGATATCCCGTACTCCTGGGGTACAGCTGTTAACGTACAGTCCATGGCATTTGGTAACATGGGCGAAGACTGTGGTACAGGTGTTGCTTTCACACGTGACCCATCCACAGGTGAGAAGAAACTCATGGGTGAGTTCTTAACAAACGCTCAGGGTGAAGACGTAGTAGCTGGTGTTCGTACACCGATGCCGATCGCTATGATGGAGGAGAAATTCCCGGCAGCTTACGCTAAATTCACAGAGATCTGTGCAAAACTTGAGTCTCACTACAGAGATATGCAGGATATGGAGTTCACAGTTGAGAACGAGAAACTCTATATGCTTCAGACACGTAACGGTAAGAGAACAGCTCAGGCTGCTTTAAAGATCGCTTGTGACCTCGTTGACGAAGGCATGAGAACAGAAAAAGAAGCTGTAGCTATGATCGATCCGCGTAACCTTGACACACTTTTACACCCGCAGTTCGATGCTAAGGCATTAAAAGCTGCTACACCGATGGGCAAAGGCCTTGGTGCTTCCCCGGGTGCTGCTTGCGGTAAAGTTGTATTCACAGCTGAGGACGCAGTTGCATGGGCTGAGAAAGGTGAGAAGGTTGTATTAGTTCGTCTTGAGACATCTCCGGAAGATATCACAGGTATGAAGGCTGCTCAGGGTATCCTTACAGTTCGTGGTGGTATGACATCCCACGCTGCAGTAGTAGCTCGTGGTATGGGTACATGCTGCGTATCTGGTTGTGGCGAGATCCATATGGACGAAGAGAACAAACAGTTCACATTAGCAGGCAAGACATTCCACGAGGGTGATGCTATCTCCATCGACGGTACAACAGGTAACATCTACGACGGTCTTATCCCGACAGTAGACGCTACAATCGCTGGTGAGTTCGGCAGAATCATGGAGTGGGCTGACAAATACAGAGTTCTTAAAGTAAGAACAAACGCTGATACTCCGGAAGACGCTAGAAAAGCTAGAGAGCTTGGCGCTGAAGGTATCGGTCTTACACGTACAGAGCATATGTTCTTCGAGGAAGAGAGAATCGCAGCATTCCGTGAGATGATCTGTTCCGATACAGTAGAAGAGAGAGAAGCAGCTCTTGAGAAGATCCTTCCGTACCAGCAGGGCGACTTCGAAGGTATCTTCGAGGCAATGGCAGGCTTCCCGGTTACAATCCGTTTCTTAGATCCGCCGCTTCACGAGTTCGTTCCGACAGAGGAAGAGGATATCAAGAAACTTGCAGACGCTCAGGGCAAATCCGTTGAGGCTATCAAGGCTCTCATCTCCTCCCTCCACGAGTTCAACCCGATGATGGGTCATCGTGGTCTTCGTCTTGCAGTAACATATCCGGAAATCGCTGTTATGCAGACAAAGGCTGTTATCCGTGCAGCTATCAACGTACAGAAAGCAAACCCGGGCATCGAAGTGAAACCGGAGATCATGATCCCGCTTTCTTCCGACGTTAAAGAGTTAGGTTTCGTTAAGAAGATCGTTAAAGCTACAGCTGAGGCTGAGGTTGCAGCTGCTGGCGTTGAGCTTCACTACGAGATCGGTACAATGGTAGAGATCCCGAGAGCATGTCTTACAGCTGACGAGATCGCTACAGAGGCAGAGTTCTTCTGCTTCGGTACAAACGACCTTACACAGATGACATACGGCTTCTCCCGTGATGACGCTGGTAAATTCCTTGATGCATACTATGACAAGAAGATCTTCGAGAACGATCCGTTCGCTAAGCTCGACCAGACTGGCGTTGGTAAGTTAATGGAGATGGCAATCAAACTTGGTAAGCCGGTTCGTCCGTCCCTCCACATCGGTATCTGTGGTGAGCACGGTGGTGACCCGTCTTCCGTAGAGTTCTGCCATAAGATCGGTCTTGACTATGTATCCTGTTCTCCGTTCCGTGTGCCGATCGCAAGACTTGCAGCAGCACAGGCAGCTATCAACGGCTAATTGCCAGATAGATAGAACAGCTTAAAATTAGAAATGATTTTAGCCCCCGACATAATGTCGGGGGTTTTTTGTATATGCAGAAAATATACAGTTCTGTTTTCTTTGCAAAATCTTAGTATTTCCTGCGAAAACGTTACTTTTTTATCAAAAAGGTATTGACGAACCAAGTCATAATCTGGATAATAGAGGAGTTGATAATTAGAATGGCTAGTTATAAGAAAAATTAAGAAAGAGGGAGACGAAAAGTCATGTTTGCAATTTTTGAAAACATTACAAACTGGTTATGGGGTTTACCTCTGCTGATCACAATTATTGTAACAGGCGTATTTTTAACATTAAAAACTGGCTTCTTCCAGTTCCGTCATTTTGGCTATATTGTTAAAAGCATGTTCAATAAGGATAACCGTGACGGCGGTGGTGATGACGGTAAATCCTTAACACCATTCCAGGCGATTTCCATCGCCATTGGCGGTACTGTTGGTGTATCCAACATGTCCGGTGTAGCAACAGCGATCGCAACAGGCGGCCCGGGTGCATTATTCTGGTTATGGGTAGCATCTCTGTTAGCGATGATTATCAAAATGTGTGAAGTAACACTTGGTGTTTACTACAGACAGAAACAGGAAGACGGTACCTACCTTGGCGGACCGACATTCTATATGCAGAAGGGTCTTGGCGAAGAAAAGAAATTCCCGTTCTGGGGTATTCTTGCAGTAGGCTTTGGCGCTATGATCTTCAGCACATGGTTCATCACAGCTCAGAACTATACAGTATCCGAGGCGATTGGTTCCACTTTCAACATTCCATACATCGTTCCGTCCATCGCATACGTAGTAGCAATCTACATTGTGATCATCGGTGGTGTGAAAAAAGTAGGTAAAATCGCTTCCTATATGGTTCCGGTTATGTGTTCTTTCTATGTAATTGGATGTATTCTCATCTTAATTAAGAATGCAGGAGCGATCCCGGGAGCATTTGGTATGATCTTCAAAGGCGCATTCACAGAGCAGGCTGCAGTAGGCGGATTCATGGGTGCAGCAGTATCCAAAGCAATGCGTTTAGGCTTTGCAAGATCCGTATATTCCAATGAAGCAGGCTGGGGTACATCTCCGATGGTACACGCATCTGCTAAGACAGAACATCCGGTAAAGCAGGGTCTCATGGGTGCATTCGAAGTATTCATGGATACTATGGTAGTATGTTCCATGACTGGTCTTGTTGTTATCGTTACAGGTTACTGGAATTCCGGTTTACAGGGCGCTACATTAACATTAACAGCGTTCGAGTCCGGTATGGGCTTCTTTGGCAGAGCTCTTGTTTCAGTATCTATCTTCCTGTTTGGACTTACAACATCCACAGGCTGGTTCACATACTACAGTGTTATCTTGAAACACTGGTTAGGAAACAAGAAGGACATTCTGAAGGTTGCAGAGAAAGTGTTCATCTTTGGTACTCCGTTATGGGGTATGCTGGTAACAATCCTAAATGTTTACAGCAACGGTACACCGGCTCAGCTTTGGACAATCTGTGACTTCACAACGATCGTTCCGACATTCTTCAACGTTGTAACATTATTCGCATTAAGCGGAACATTTGTAAAACTTCTCAAGGATTACAAAGCACGTTATATGGGAATTGGTGAAGTGGATAAAGATATGGTTCTTTTCTACGAGGATAAGAAAAATAAATAAGTTTCATACTTGTGAAATGAAAAAGGCTATCGCTGTTTTGCGATAGCCTTTTTTGACGTCTGAGACGTGAATGATTTATTTTGCCTGCTCAAGAGCAAGTGTTACTGTTGTGATATCACAAACCTCAGCCGGTCCGTAGTACTGGATAGCACCCGGGTACTGGAAGCATGTGTTCTTGGACCACTCTTCACGGTGTGCCTCGAAGTATTTGAACGGAGCGCCGTCAAGCTCTACGAGAGCTTTCTTGATAACCGGTTTGTCTTCGCCGTGTCTTCTCTCGATGTTCATCATCTTTGTGATCGGCATACCGCCTGCAACCCACTCATTAGCCGGAGCGGAAAGGTTGGAAACTTTGGATAAGAATCCGTTGCAGCCATACTGGATGAGCATGAATGCGTTATAACCTAAGGAGTAGCAGTAGTCAGCGTCGAAGTTGGACGGGAATGCACATCTGCCTTCGTAACCGAAGAAGTGGCAAAGTGTAGCGAATTTACCCTTGTATGTGCCTGCTGCTTTTCTTGCTGCTAATTTATCAGCAACGAGAGCTGCGAATAATTTCTCGGAATCGATGAGGGAAACCTGTACGTTACCGTGCGGGTCTCTCTCTAAGAATAACTGCTGCTGGATATCCTGCGGAAGGATCGCGAATACTGCCATGGACTCAGCTGTTAAACCGTTCTCGATGAATGCATATTTCTCTTCCCATGTCGGAAGTGCATTGAATGCATCTGCTTTGCTGCCTGCAAGGAGCTCATTGATCTCAGCGATAAGCTTCGAGAACTCGGGAACGAACTCTACGATACCCTCGGGAATAATAGCAACACCGAAGTTCTCGCCGTTGTTTCCTCTCTTCTCAACTGAATCTGCGATGTAGTTTGTGATT
>JAFYOD010000107.1 GCA_017556515.1 Lachnospiraceae bacterium | reverse complement strand
TATGTGCAAGAAATCCAACGTTTTTATATATAGCTTCCATCTATCATGTGATATCTTTATGCATAATTGGTTCTTCTGTCCAGTTTCCCATATTTTTTGCCTCTGCTTTATTTGATTTTATTAAAGAATTTGGGCTACCTATCCTATCAAGCTACTCATTTCCTAAAACCACTGGGACAACTTCCTTACATTTTTACTTCAATGTCCCAATCTCAAATTTTGACATGTCAAAGAACTTCATAGAACCCTATAAAACTTGTAATTTGCCAAGTGGATTTTGCTTTGTAATTAATAAAAAAATATCTGATAAAAAATCCCGTACCTATCATTTAAGATAGTACGGGATTTAATACAGATACTATTTATTATTTTTACTAAACTAAATCCACCATTTGCTGCCTGTCACTCTCTTCCAGCCCGGCTTTAGCACAAATATCCGCCAGGCAGCATCGACTGCAGTAAGGTTTGGTGCGTGCTGTACATACATCACGACCATGGTACACAAGGCGATGGCAGAAATCATTCCCTTCTTCTGCGGGAATTAATTTCCATAATGCCATTTCCACACGTTTTGGATCTTTGATCCCGTCCACCAGTCCCATGCGATTCACAAGGCGAATGCAATGGGTATCCGTTACAATTGCCGGTTTTCCAAATACATCTCCCATGATCAGGTTCGCACTTTTTCTTCCCACTCCGGGAAGTTTCAGCAATGCGTCAAAATCATCCGGAACATTTCCACCATGCTCATCTCGAAGAAGCCTCATACAGGCACTGATATCACGGGCTTTACTGTGGCCAAGACCACATGGGCGAACGATTTCCTCAATTTCATCCACCTCTGCATTGGCCAAGGCATTTACATCCGGGAATTTCTCATATAACTTTTCCACAACAACATTCACACGGGCATCGGTACATTGCGCTGCAAGGCGAACGCTGACAAGAAGTTTCCACGCTTCATTATAATCCAGAGAACATTCGGCATCCGGATACTCTTTTTTTAATCGTTCAATGATTTCCAATGCAAGTGCTTTCTTCTGTTCCATTGTGAATTATTCCACCTCAATCTTTGCCACACGAACAACCAGCTGATGTCCATACATGTACGGTTTTGTTTTTACAATCACCTGATCGCCATCCTGTTCGAAATCAACGTCTTCGCCATTATCCAGCCAAGTGATCTTCTTAACTTTTTTATCCAGTTTGAATACATCTCTAAACAGTTCTGCATTCTTGATCTTCAATGCTACATTCGGATCTGCAGACATCGGGAGTTTGTCACAGAAAAGATAATATGTATCATCCTTCACAAGAATGAAATCATCTTCTTTATTTTCTACAGTGATACCGGATGGGTACGGAGCGTAGATCGCCTCTCCGTTGATTCCGACCCACTGTCCCATCAAATCATAGATTGCTGCATCGATAAAACGAAGGGTACCATCACCCATCGGACCTACATTCATAAGAAGGTTGGAACCATAACGACGGCATACACAAAGATCACGGATCATAGCAGCCGGAGACTTGAAGTTTAAGTCATCCTTTGTATATCCCCAATGATCTCCGAAAACCTGACACATTTCACTTGCAACATATTTCGGAGCACCTTCCATGTTCAGCGGAGCCGGTTTGCCACGTTCGAAAGTAACGCTGTCCAGTTCGATATGCCCGAGAGCTCCAAGAGCAGAAAGGCCTGTGTTATTGATGATCATCGCTTCCGGCTGGTGTTTACGGATTGTTGCATAGAGGGCATCTTCCTCCCAATCTGCATCCGGTTTGTCCCACATACCGTCGAACCATAAACCACCGATCTTTCCATATTTTGTGCATAAGATCTCAACGCTGTTTCTTAAATATTCTAAATATGCCGGAAAATCTTCCTTATATCTCGGATCTGTCCAGTCGAGTAATGTATGATAGAAAAACGGAATGATACCATGTGCACGACATGCATCCACAAACTCACGAACCAGATCACGGCCATTGTCGTGAACGGTATCAAAATCGTTGAGACCACATGTGTCGTAAAGAGAGTATCCATCATGATGACGGCTTGTCAATGTAATATACTTTACTCCCGCCTGCTTTGCAGCTACGCAAAGTCGGTCTGCCCAGTCTGCTACCGGATTAAATTCTTTTCTCAATTTGAAATATTCGTTCGGATCAAGCTTTAAGCTATGAAGAGCCCACTCACCCTTACCAAGCACACTATAAAGACCGAAGTGTACGAACATACCAAAACCAAGTTTTTCAAATTCTTTAATATACTGTTTGATGATCATATCATATCCTCCCATAAACGATATATGAATCTAGGTCAAATCTTGTCTTCTGTCTGCATACTAATTTTATTATAATATTAGACCAATCCAAAGTCCAGTCTTATCTGATTCACGACACTAGATCTGCACATGACTCTGTTTGCTTTTTGTTCCAAATAGACAAACTGCCAGAAGAACCGGAAACAACACAGCCGTCAAAATTCCATATTTCATATTTCCGCCAAACCACTCAGTTGCAACTCCTACGACGGCAGCTCCTGCAGAACATCCCAGATCTCCTCCAAGAGCCAGCAATGCAAACATTGCTGTTCCTCCTGTCTTTAAAGCAACAGACGCCTTGCTAAAGGTTCCTGGCCACATGCATCCTACAGAAAAACCACAAATTGAACAACCGACCAGGCTTAATACCGGAAACGGTGCCATACTGATCATTAGATAAGAACCAATACAAAGAATTGTACTTCCCTTCATAAATCGGTCCAAGTCAATCTTCTCTCCGTATTTTCCATAGATCGCACGTGCAGTTCCCATAGAAATTGCAAACATCATCGGACCGGCCAGATCTCCAATGGTTTTATCAACACCAAGCCCTTGCTCTGCAAATGCAGATGCCCACTGACTGACTGATTGCTCACTGGCACCGGCACAGATCATCATGATCAAAAGCAGCCAGAATGTTTTATTGGCAAATAATTCTTTTACCGACATTCCCGTCTCTCCTTCTGAGATCAAAGGAACGATTGGAGTTTTCATAAATATGAAAGCGTTAAGCAACGGAATCAGGGCCCAAACAAACGCCAGAAGTTTCCATGATTTAATTCCCATCACGTAAAAGAAGAACGTCGAGATCAGTACCACACCCACATGTCCCCAACAATAAAAAGAATGCAGCAGACTCATGGCTGCCTCTTTATTATCTGTAGGGCACCGTTCCATGATCGGACTGATCAGTACTTCGATCAAACCACCGCCAATCGCATAGGTACATCCGGCAATCATCAACCCTGTAAACGGTTCCATATACTCCGGAAGAATCGCCAGCAAACATAGACCGGATGCTGCAAAAAAATGGGCCGCCACGATACAAGGACGATATCCGATCCTATCTACATATTTTGTCGCCAATAAATCCACAGTCAACTGTACAGCAAAATTGATGGATACTAAAAGTGTGATCTGGCTCAATGGGATCTGATAAGTTTCATTGAATGTAATGAACAAGAGCGGACTGAAATTATTCACGACTGCCTGTACAATATAAGCTATAAAGCAAGAAACGATCGTAGTCTTAAACGTAAATTTCATACATTCTCCTCTTGATATAAATAACTTGGACGAACCATTTCGCCCTTTCCATCATATCCTATCATGAAGAACCCAAAAAAGTAACCCTATCATCTTTAATTTTAAACTTCATTTTTATAGAACGTTGTTTTTTCTTGCAAAATCCGGAAATATATGTTACTCTAGAATTACAAAAAATGTAACTGTTGATGTAATCGCATATATAACTGTTGAAAGGTAGTATTTATTATGAAAAACAATAGAAAAAAATTTAAAGTTGTTGCTGCGCTGGCAGCTCTTGTAGTTGGTATTTTTTCTTTCCAGCTTTACACAGAAAAAACTTCTTCACATGACAAGGAATTCAGTATCTTAACTCCGGAATTTGAAGAGATGGAAGGCTTCGTTTTTAATGATTCCGAAGTTCCGTTAGGTCCGGAGGCTTCTCCTTCTGAACTGCATCCGTACCTCCAGCAGATTGTTGATCTTGTAAATGTAGAACGTACAAAGGCAGGTCTCGCTCCGTTAGTTATGGATATTCAGCTTAGCAAGGCTGCACAGATCCGTGCAGAAGAACAGTACACTCTTTTCTCCCACACCAGACCAAACGGCTCTGCTTACCGAACAGTTCTTGACGAAACTGGTATTTCGTACAAAGGTTGTGGTGAAAACGTTGCATATGGATTCCGTAATCCGCAGGCTGTCATGCAGGGTTGGATGGGCAGCGAAGGCCACAAAGCCAACATTCTTCACGAAAAATTCACTCATATCGGAATTGGTTACTATGTAGGACCGAACGGATATCATTACTGGTCTCAGTTATTTACATTCCAGGGTGATGATATGATCTTCGCTCCGTAAACATGATCTTAACTTTAAAATTACAAAGCGCCAACGTCATATTCATTAACGTTGGCGCTTTTTCATTTCCTATTTTCTACACTTTCTGACTTCTGCCAGATTTGTATGCTGCGGATTTCCTTTTGCAAGTGGTGTCGGATTTGCGGTTGATGTCAATACGTTGATAGATCCTCTTGTATCGATACCGTTCTTATCCGGTGTAAACCAGCCGCCCTGAGACATTGCCACAACACCAGGTACAATTCTCTCTGTAACAACTGCCGGAATTCGCACACAGCCTCTTCCGTTAAATACTTCAACCATATCTCCGTTTTCAATCTCGCGAACTGCTGCGTCTTTTGGATGGATCCAGAGACCAGGCATCTCAACTTCATCCTGATATTCATTGTTATCGTGGATAGAATGACAACGTCTTCTGGTATGCCAGCCCATGAGCTGAAGCGGGTATGTCTCACGAAGCGGATCCTCAGGGCCTTCCGGTCTCGGAAGATAACATGGGATTGCCGGAATATCTTCCTGTTCAAACTCATACAAAGTCTTTGAGAAAATCTCGATCTTTCCGGATGGTGTCGCAAACGGATGATTTTCCGGATCCTCGATTTCCTTTTTGAATGCAATAAAACTGATCTGCTCATTGTACTGCCAGCCACCGGCTTTGCAGAAGGTCTCATAATCAGGAAGATCCGGTTCACGTGTTCTCAGAATATTGTAACTTTCTTCCAACCACTGCTCTGCATCCGGCTTTCCTTCAACAAACTCTTCATAAAGTCCAAGACGCTCTGCCACTTCTTTCAGCCAATCCCACTCAAAACGACAGCCAAACAGTGGATCGATCACTTTGTTATTTCTAAGCACAAAATTACTTCCAAGCCAAGGAGCCACGATATTATTTCCTTCAAATACGGATGTGGCCGGAAGCAGGATATCTGCAAATCGAGAACTCGGTGTCATAAAGATATCAGAGCCGACGATGAGCTGACATTTCGTATCATCTTTTAAAATACGGATTGTATCATTGACATCGGAATGCTGATTGATCAGTACATTTCCTGCAAGATTTAATACCATACGGATGTTGCTGTCCAGTTTCTCTACACCTGTCAGTCGGTCTCCCTTCGGAGTCATTTCGGTACCATGCTCGATGGCCTTTGTCCAAAGGAATACCGGAATTTTACCCGGATACGGATTCTTTACTGTATTCACAAATAAAGAGATTCCTTCGTGTTCTTTTACATCAGTGGTTCCTGCTGCACCGCCTCCGGAAATACCTACGTTTCCGGTCATACAGGCAAGAGTGCAAAGGTTCTTGGTTGTCTGTTCACCATTACCATGGCGCTGCGGTCCAAGACCCATGATCAGACAAGCCGGTTTTGCAGTCGCATATTCTCTTGCAAGTGCACGGATCGTTTCTGCCGGAACGCCGGTGATCACTTCTGCCCATTCCGGTGTTTTATGGATCCCATCTTTTTCGCCAAACAAATATGCCTTATAGCTCTCTCCTGCCGGAATTCCCTCCGGCATATGCTCCTCATCAAATCCAATACAATATTTATCCATGAATGCCTGATCCTGCAAGCCTTCGGACCAGATCACATACGCCATGGCATCTGCCATTGCACTGTCCGTAGCCGGTCGAATTCCGATCCACTGATCCGCATATGTGATCGCAGTATTGCTGATACGCGGATCGATCACGATCACTCTGATCCCGCGTTCTTTGATCTTAGATAAATAATAATTACGTTCTGTACCGAAAATTGTCTCAACCGGATTGTCTCCCCAAAGGATCAAAAGTTTTGTGTTAAGTATATCCTGCGGACTGTTTCCTGTTGTTCTGGTTCCAAAAATATACGGTGTCATATATCCGGCTGCTGCAGAACTATAAGAGTTAAAGTAATCCAGATAACCGCCATCCAATGACATAAGGCGTCTTGCCAATACACCCGGACGCATGATTCCTGTTACACCGGAAGCATACATTAAATGACGGGAGCTCGGACCATATGTATCTCGGATTCGGATCCATTCGGAAGCAATATAATCTGCTGCCTCCTCCCACGTGATCCTCTCGAACTTTCCGCTGCCGCGTTCTCCTATTCTCTTCATCGGATAACGAAGTCGACCCGGACTTAAAAATGTTTTTCTATAACCGCGTCCGCGAACACATGCACGGATCTGTGGATTATTGATGCTAAAATCACTGCTGATATTTAACATACATCCGTCCTGTACCTCCGGACAGATGACACATTTTCCTCCACAGTTATTGATGCCGGCAGTATTGATGATGCGTACGTTCTCATTCTCGATCGGCGGATTCAAAGCAGTTCTGCATTCTGCAACACCGGCAAACTTGATCGCTGCCAAGAAAACTTCACAGGACTTTTCCAGATAATTAACTATGCCCTCAAAAGTGCCGCGCTTTTTCACCTGGTCACAGATCATCTTCATGGTCGGAAGCGCATATTTCTCTGCAAATGCACGCACTACTTCCATCTCTCCGGCCTCTACAAGATAAGCCAGGAAGTTCGCCTGATCTCCGATGTAATCATCCGGATTGCCTTCCATACGAACTGCATGATATCCATATTTATGATAAGTATGGATTACATCTAATGTGGTCTGGTTTAACAATACTCGTTCGCCGGCTGCTACGGATGCCCAAAGGTCGATCTCACAATCCGCATCGGTTCCTCTGAATAAGAAGTCATATTCCAGCTCCCACTCACGTTTACTGTGAGCATTCCAGTCCAGGAAATCGGCACACAGTTCCATTGCCTGATCTCTGGATGCAAAAAATCCTGCGATTTTACGCAATGCATCTGCCAGTTCCACAGAGGTTTCAATTATGAGCCCACTATCAGAAACTTCTGTTTGAGATGCTTTTTTATTAGCTGTCTTCTTCTCATTCACTACAAATGTTTCTGCAAGTTCAGATGCCAGAGTCTTCTCCGTCTCCTCATCTGTAATCCCACAAAATTCCAGACAATGAGTCACACAAGCTTCCACGCATGCCGGCTGTCTGCCCTGAGCTCTCAGTTCTGCACATCCGTCACATTTCATTGCTTTGTTATTCTGACTGCTTATAAATACCGCACCATATGTACAAGCCCGCTCACATGCTCCGCATCCGCGACAAAGAGCCTCATCGACAACAACGATCCCTTCTTCTGTCTTCTTCATTGCACCAAACGGACAAGCAGCCAGACATGCCGGCTCTTCACAATGATGACATCCGCCGGAAAAATGGGCATATTTGGTCATTCCGTTTTCCTTGTAACAAACCGTATCGGATCTGCGTAAATTCTTTCCCGGTTCCAGATGATGTCTGTCTTTACACGCGATCTGGCAGGCGTTACATCCAATACATTTTGCCTGATCATATACAAATCCCCAACGTGCCATTGATATTCCTCCTACTACTCTATCACTGATTCTACACAACTTATCTTTATAACAGTACCATGTTGTATACCAGGAAGATCACCACGCCTGCTGCGCACAGGAACGGCATCATCTTCACATGCTGACGGTATACACTCTTTGTCTCACATCCCATGTATTTAATGGACAGAAGCTGACAAAGATGGAACGGGGAGAAATAATACCCCAGGAAACTCCAAAGCAGAATGTAGACTGCATAAACGGACTGTGTCATAGCCGGAAGATCCATAGCTGCCACAAACGGAAGCAGGATTCCCATCGGAACCAGACTAAGACCCGTAGACAGACCAAATGCCAGACCCACAAGCGGTACGATCACCATAAATGCCAAAATGGACTGACCTACTAAAACACTTCCCACACTCGCCATTACCACATCCAGGCTCTTTACAATATTCTGCATGTAGTACACGCCTACCAGCATCAGAACTGTATCAAGTCCAAAACCTTTTACAATTGTGTTGAAATATTGACTCTTATCTTTACCGATCATGAAGAATGTCAGCAAAATACAAATAAGAATGGAGATATACATATCCAGACCAAACACGGTATTAAATACAAGTGCCATATAAATTGGAGAAAGATACCAAAGGACATCTTTCAGAGCACCCATGCTAAGTCCTGCTCCTTCTGCTTTCACACTTGGAGCAGATTTTACGTAAAACAGATATGCACCTCCAAGGAGCACTGCCACAAACGGAAGACAGAGTCCCATAACCATGTAAATACTTACTGCCGGAAGAATAGAACCAATTGTCAGCATTGTCGTATTATACGGTAATACAAACATTGCAAAATGACGGAAATACAGATTCACAACAGTCTTCTGATCTCCTGACATCTCCAGGTCATTTCCGATGGAATCTACAAAAGGTGCTGAAAGGAACGCACCGCCCGGAACCGGGAGTAAACCCATAATACCCGGCATGATCATTACCAGCGCTTTTTTACTCGGAACCAATCTCTCCAATGCATGAACGATTTTTTCTAAGATTCCATACTGCTTTAAAATATTTCCGAGAATTCCGATTTCCACAACAACGATCAATGTCTGGAATGTAGAAAATGTCGTAAAGATTTTCACCAGAGAACCTGTTATGGTTCCCATGGAAAGTCCTGAAATCACAGCTATGATCAATCCTGTGACAAATAACACCGGGCCAAGAGGCGCTTTCTTACCCTTGAACAGTTTCGGATACCCCTTTAACATCACTAATAATAGAATGAATGCAATGATTACACCTGCAAATTGTCGCACGATAATCCTCCTTTGTAAAAAAACTATATTATATTTATTATATCTTCCCACAGACGTTTTCGCAATCAATTAGCGTAGAGAAAATACAAAAAACCGGCCTTAACGCAAGTCTTGCGCCAAAGCCGGTTAAAAAGGGGAGGATAAGTATTAAACTTTCTCTTTCGTTGATAGTACTATTATTTCCACTTACTTCCCCAATATACATCACCAGTAAAATTCTTATGAAACTTCTCCAATATCTATGACCTCACATCCCTGATAGAAGAATCGTAAAATCTCCATACAACTCTTTCCACTCTTCGCCATGCCTTGAGCACCATTTTGACTCATTCCGGCCCCATGACCATATCCGCCGCCATAGATCGTAAACCAAGTAACATTTTCAGTATCGGTACCGTTATTTTCAATATAAATAAACGCACTTGGAAGTGATTCCCATCCGCTGTATTCAGAGCCGTCGTTTCTCGTATAAATCATTTCAACATTTCCCAGGATTGTTCGGATCTTACTCTGATTTGTAAACATAAGAGAGCCGTCTGTTCCTACTACTTTGATCGCCCTGGCAATTCCTCCCGGTCCACGTTCTGCCACTGTCAGTCCGGTAATTCTTCCGACCTCTCCGATTTTTTTCGAAAGAATCTGGCTGTTGGTCTTCACTTGCCAACGGTACATAGCAAACTCTGATTCATATGCATTGGAATCTACACGTTTGATAAATGCTTCAAAGCTTTCATTCGAATATAAATCTATAGTTTTCCCTTTATCATCCACCGAAACTGCATTTAAATATGGAGTTGCCTTGGACTCTCCGCCCCAGACACTTCCGTCCGTTCCGTGACCACAAGATGTGGAATAATAAAACGCTTCGATCGGTACCCCTTCATACGCCAGTACCTGGCCAAACGTCTCATTTACTGCAGAATCTGTGAATGCAAAAGTGTTTGTATTGTTGTATACCTGGAAATTGGTACTGTCGTCCACATGTGCACCATACTGAGAATACGCATTTCCCTGAATCTGCCTCCACGCGTATGTACGGGCACAGATCGCCTGAGCCTTCAGCGCTTCCAACTGATATGTCGCAGGCATTTCACTGGGAACAACACGCTTCAGATAATCTTCCAGCCCCACCTCATTTAGAAGTAAAAGTCCCTCATCTTCTTTTGTGATCTCCATATGTCCCGGATAAACCGGCTGTCCCTGACTGCGTTCCAAATGATTGACTTTGATCATGCCGCCTTCGTCAATAGAACGGAAGATCATACGACCGCTCTGCAGCCTCTGATCGTCCGGTTTGATCGTGATCGTCTCCCCGGCTGTTACGGGCTGAGTTTTCAAATCTTTTCCGTCTCCGTATTCCAAAACTGCATCCACATCACAGCTTAACACAACCGATGAATGGAACAGCGACTCAAATCCGGCAGACATCAAAAGAACACGGATCGTATCCATCTCGGGTTTCTCTGTTGTCAAAGCAGCACAGATTTCTCCCCCCGCCACAACAAATGTCTGCATGTGATAGCCAACCAGGATATCCTTCTTCTGCTGTTCTCTTAATACACCGTACGTGCGGTAAATCTTAAAATTCTCCGCCAAAGGAACATCTCCGTAACCTTCGATCTCAATCTCATTTTCCCTGACTGCGAGAACGGTTCCTTTTATTGTGTCTTTCTTCAATACCAGGCGACTTGGCTTTCCTTTTTTCAAATATAGATCTCCGATTTGGCCTGATAATTCATCTCGGTCTTTCAATACTCCCTTTACAGGAAACTGCTTTTGAACATTTCCGATAAATACGGTTACCTTGCCGTCATCATACCCGGAAATCCATGCATTTTCATAAACAATTTCCTCCGACAGCATCTCTTCCACTCGAAGAATTTCCTGATCTCGTACCAGGATGCGAATCTTTCGATCAATATATGCATCCAAAGAAAGCCCTTCAAATGTAAACTTTCCATCACTGGTATAAGCAGTCCAAGCAGCAGCTGTTTGTACGTTGTCCGGAGTTCCATAAATGTCCACATCCAGAGCTTTCACATTTTTTTCTGTGTCCATCGCAGTTAAAAATGCCTCGTAAAATCTCCAAAACTCTGCCTTTGCTACCGGTTTTTGTGCTTTTTTCTCCTTTGGTTCAACCAGATATCCCGAAAGATCTTTTTCATTTTCCATTGAAGAGGCCATTATCCATTCTGAAAGATCTGCGTACACAACGGAAGAAAGCGCCGAAGATTCCTCCGCCGCAATTCGTTCCGGATCCAAATATCCGATCTCATATAAATAATCCATGTATTTTACATACCATTCATTTTGCAGAACTTCCGGAAAATAGGAGTTATCCGGACCATTCTCCAAAACCTCTTCTTTGGGAGCCAGGGTCAGGGCCACAACTTTTGATGCAACTGCTCTCGAAACACCCACATCTTTAGGCTCCATCACCACAATCACGATTAACAGAGCCAGGATCACAGTTGTCATACCGGCTACAAAATTAATCAGCTTGCGTCTCTCCATAGATCACTTCTCCTTCTTTGGATTCCCATTTCTGGAGGTCATAAATTCTACCATTGCCTTAGCAGGCATTGGACTTGCATAATAATAGCCCTGAATACGATCACTCTGAATGCTTCTGGCTGCCTGCATCTGTTCAACTGTCTCAATACCTTCTGCCACAACCTGAAAACCAGAGTTATGAAGCATATCTACCAGCAATTGTAACGTTCGATGTTCCTTTGTACCGCTCGTCATCTTAGAAAGCAGACTGGAATCCAGCTTTACAGTTTCAAACGGCAACTCCATCACCATAGAAAGGTTCGAATATCCAATTCCGAAGTCATCCAGATAAAATTTCACACCTTTTTCAGTAAATGTCTGCATCACGGCTTTCACCTGTTCCGGATGGTCTGCCATAGCACGCTCTGTAATCTCAATGCGAAGCTTACTTTCTGCAATATGATATAACTCGCAGGTGGAAGCAACCCAATCATAAAATCTCGTATCCAGCAACTGTCCGACCGGAATATTAACAGAAACCTGTTTCAGTCCCAGATTTTGATTCTCTCCAAGGAATCCGCAAACCTGTTCTAACACTTGACGGCTGATTTCCTCCATCAGACCATGTCTTTCTGCCAACGGAATAAATTCTTCCGGAGAAATGAATGTACCATCGTAATCTCTTAATCGTATCAACGACTCAGCCGTATCAAACAAATTATTTTCATTATTAAACAATGGCTGGAAATATACTTCAAAAGATTGATTTTTAATTGCGTTCTTTACACGATCCAGCACATACTCTTTGCGCATATACTGCTTCTTCAATTCATCGTCAAAACCAATGATACCATTTCCTCCGGATTCACGCATGACATTTAATGCATATTCTAACTGATCAATCGCTTTATTCTCATCATATCCTGAAAAATCTGCAAATCGATGCGCGATACTAACACAGACATGAGCCTCTTTTTCACCCGGAAGCCAAGGAGACTCAAAACGCTCTTTGATCTTTCTTACATATTGTATGTCTATGTCACTTCCGGCAGACTTTGCCATCAACAAAAAGGTTGTATTTCCAAATCGACAGACCTGATATCTGCTTAATTTTCCTTCTAAAAAGCCAGCGATCGAAAACAGAACTGAATCTCCTATCTTGACACCATAACGTTTATTGACCTCATCAAACCGATCCAGATGAATCATGATCAAATGAAGACTTTCTCCACGTTTTCTACGAGCACGAATTTCCTGCATGAAATTCGTACGACTCGGTAATCCTGTCAGCGCATCGCGGCCATTTCTACTGCTCTGAAAATTAACAAACAAGATCATACAAACGATCGCTGCCATCATTCCTGTCACAATAAAATCCGGAGACATAATCTGAATGACCGTCATTAAGAAAACGATCGGTGGCAGTGTCTGAACCAGACGTTTCATCGTGTTGCCAATAATCGCTCGATTTCGAAAATAACAGACACAGAACATTCCAACCTCAATAAAAAGAGGTACGTACCCTATATTATTTAAAGGTCCTCTTTCATACACACCATTCTTAATACTAAAAATCCATCCAAATCGAAGATTTAGAAGATTGATCAACAGCAAAACGGTTGCAAATGCCATGATGATCCTTGTTGCTATCTGATAACAATGTTTGTCGATAGAATGCTCGAACATAATATAAAAACAATAAATAGCAAGCAAAGAAAATGTCCAGTCAAGCGCAATGAAATAAATCGTATTCATTGCGGTTAGCAGCCAGACCAAAGATATTGCTTCAGTCCTCATTACAATAGTAGAACTGATATCAAATACAACTGTCAACACTGCAAAGATCAGACTTGCAGAATATAAACGATATCTCATATTATTACTATTCTGCTTATCAAAATGAAATAAAATCAAGATTGCAAGAATGACTAGCGCTACAATCTCCATTCTAATTGAAAATTCCATAAATACTCCTCACAGAAGATACTATTACGAAGTTATCATATCACTCTTTGCTCCTCTTTTCAATAAAAAAGTAACCAATTTCGTAATTCGAAATTCGTTACTTTTTCATGAAGTTAAACGATGATTAACTTATATATTTTTTATTTTGCTCGTCAATCTTCTTTAATTCTTTATAATCTCTTGTATCCGGAGATAATCCTTTTTTTCGTAAATGATAATACTGGAGTTTTGCGAAAAGATCGAAGATTACCGCAGTTACCGGAACCGCAAGGATCATACCTGTAAATCCAAACAAGCCGCCGAATATCAGGATCGAAGACAATACCCAGAAACTTGGAAGTCCTGTTGAGTTACCAAGGATCTTCGGGCCCAGAATATTTCCGTCAAACTGTTGTAAAACAAGGATTAAACCTACAAAGTACAGACACTGGATCGGACTGATCAAGAATACCAGGATCGCACTTGGGATCGCACCGATAAATGGACCGAAAAACGGGATAATATTGGTCACACCGACAATCACACTGATAAGAAGTACAAATGGAAGTTTTAAAAATGTCATTGCCACATAACAAATAATTCCGATGATCACCGAATCAATGATCTTTCCAATAATGAAGCCGGAAAATACTCTATGAATATAGCGAAACTCTTCCACAACTCCATTTGCCACTTTTAACGGTAAAAATGCATAAGCGATCTTTTTACACTGTGCAGCCAGAGTGGTTTTGATATTGAGCAGATATACCATAACGATAATACCGATAAAAAAGTTCTTTACCAGGTTTACCACACTGATCACGCGTCCTGATACGCCACCTACAATTTTTCCAATGTTTTCAAAGTTGTAGCTTCCAAGATCTTCAAGGTTCGGGATCAGTCTGGAGTTTGCCCACGTCTGAAGAGAATCCACGATCTGACTGTAAACATTTAATACTGCCTCTTCGATCGGCGGATTACTTTCAAAAATATCCCGGATCCAGTCGCTGATATTCTGCACATAAACAGACATATTGTTTACGATGCTTACGATACTGGAGTAGAGCTGCGGAATGATGAGATAACACAAGCTCACAATAATGATGGCCAAGAAAACCAGGCTGGCTAATATACCATGCAATCTGGCTAATCCTTTCACCTTCTCTCTTTTCTCCGGAGATGAAGCTAAGATGTCAATGGTTTTATCATAAAATGAATTATAAATCGGGGATACCAGAAATGCCAGTACTGCACCGATAATGATCGGAGATAAGATCTCCATTAGCTTATCTAAAAATACTTGTACAGCCTGTCTCTCAAAAAACAAAAATCCGATCAGAAGAGAAACTGCAACAACAAGTATTGCAGTTACCCCTGCGTATATATACTTATCAAACTTACGATCTTTCATTTTGTCTGTTTTCTCCTTACAAAGTAAAGCAGCGATTTCTCGCTGCTCTTTATCTTTCGCAATCCCAAAATGCCGGTTCCTGCATAATTGACGCCTAGCCTTGCTAGGTGGGTGACCGCACTTGAACTTCTGCCTTCCACTCAAAAGGAGGCCTGACATCCGCCCAAAAATATAGGAATCCCGTTTGTCAAAATGTAGGTTCAAAATAAACAGGAGTGTCGAGCATTCCAGGAATTGCAACACATCATTTTGTTATGGGTTTATTATAACTCAATCGTGTGATTTTTTCAAGTTCCATTTCCTTACAGTTTCATAAGAAGTTCACCAAGAGTCATAGTAGATTCTGTGATCCACTCAGCCTGAGCCTTTTCCAGTTCCTCTCTGTCACCATATCCGAAAAGAACGCCAACTGCCTCGATACCGCATTTGTGTGCACCGACAATATCATGGCTGCGGTCACCGACCATAACGATTTCCTCTTTATCCTTAAGTCCGCAGCTATCCAGAACATACTGAATTACTTCATCTTTTTTAGAGCGGCTTTCATCCATTTCTGCACCGCCGATGAATTCAAAATAAAAATCCAGATTAAAATATTCCAGGACTTTTTTTGCCATAGCTTCCGGTTTCGATGTGGCAACATACAGTTTCTTGCCACTTGCGATCAAATTCTGAAGTACAAACTCAATCCCATCATACGGAGCATTGTCACACCAGCCCTTGTCTGTATAATATTCACGGAACACTGTAATTGCCTCTGTTGACTGTTCCTTGGAAAAACCATAATATTTGTTAAAACTTTCCGGAAGCGGCGGTCCTACAAACGGTTTTAATTCATCCAGATCCTCTACATCGATCCCATAATGTTTCAATGCGTACTGAACAGATTTTACGATTCCCGGCATGGAATCAGTCAGTGTTCCGTCCAGATCAAAAAAGATATGTTTCTTCATGCGCTGTCCTCTTTCGTTTTCATTATTCTAGTTAAAATTATATATGCTGTTCCGGCTATTTTCAACACTCTTTTTTCATCCTTCCTGTTAAGTTTCCGACCGGTTATTAAATCCTTAAAAACACATAAAAAACCCCGGCACATTTGTGTCGGGGTAGTAGATCCTATCATTTATTTAAAAAATTCATGCTCACCGTGCTTAAATAAAAAGCTCAGTTTTGTATCAAACCAACGAACATTTTTCGCTGCAGATCTGCTTCTGTTCATGAAATACAGAGCACCTTCGGAAGGATCTTCACCATTCAGTGCACGTTCAACGGCTTCTCTTGTCTCTTCAGAGACCTTACAACGGTTAATAGATCCATCGATAACCGGTGAGAACTGGGACTTCTGATATACAACACCATGGATGCTGTTCGGGAATTCATCACTGTCCACACGGTTTAAGATTACATTCGCAACCAGGATCTTGCCTATGATATCACAGCCACCGGATTCTGCCTGTACAATACGAAGTAATGTATCATAGTCACTGTCAGAAAGTACCATCGCCTTTTCTGCTTCTACGATTGCTTCTGTTTCCTCCTCATAACCAGGAAGTTCCATTTTTTCTTCCTCAGTCATGTCTGCAAATGTTTTTGCTGCTTCAGTAACCGGCTCTGTCTCCTCTGCATCTTCCGCAGTCGGAGCAACCGATTCTGTTTCATTCATATGTTCGTTTTCTGTAAATTCGTTTTCTGCGTCTTCTTTGTCAGTTGCCAATTCCATTGAATCAGCTTCCTCCAGCTCAGTTTCCGCCTCAGTTCTATATTCCTGAGTCTCGGCAAATGCCACCAGTGCGTTATGTCCGCCTACGTGTAAGTCGCCCGCCATACATGCGATCATCGTTACAACCGAAATTCCGGCAGTCATTAAAACTGCGTTGCGATGCATCGCTTTTGTTAATCCTGTAAACAGGTCTCTTACAAATTGGATAACTGTCTGAAGAAATGAGTTCCATAAAGTTTTCATCGGATACCTCTTTTCTCCTCTATTGTCATCACTTTGCCAGAATGATGACATCCTCTAGTTTCCTTCCCCGTTTTCGGGTGGTGATTGTGATTATAGGAGACCTTCGGTAAAAATGTCAATAAGGCCAAAACAAGTTTGGCGTATTTTACAAGAACTTTTTTAACATTTGTAATCCTTTTTTAACATTTTGCCATAAAAAAACTACGCTTTTTCAATGTTTTTTGTACAGACTGGCAGAACGGCATTTTTGCACTTGTTACAATTTTGTTAACTTTTAATCCCCACTTTTGAGTGCATTTACATTATGTATTTTCTTATGTCAACCATTTTTATATCAATTCTGTAGCTTTTGCCCCCACATAATCCGCTAAATCCTTCGGAGAAAGGATCACCTGAGCCCCCCTCTGCCCTGCACTGACTGTGATCGTTTCATATAAAAATGCTGAAGAATCCAGGTATGTCGGGAAACGTTTTTTCATTCCGATCGGAGAACAGCCACCCCGGATATAACCGGTTACAGACAACAGATCCTTCATCGGAAGCATCTCTACTTTCTTATCTCCTGCAGCCTTCGCAGCCTTCTTAAGATCCAGTTCATCATCAACCGGAATACAGCAAACCAGATAGCCGGTCTTATCTCCTTTTAAAACCAGAGTTTTAAACATACTTCCGTGATCCACACCTAAAACATCTGCCACATGACTGCCGGAAAGATCATTTTCATCTACCGGGTACTCTTTGGCTTCATACTCGATCTTCGCTTTATCTAATAAACGCATTACATTTGTTTTTACATTTTTCGCCATTATTTTCAATGCCTTTCTTCTATAAAAAGTATCCCAACTCTACTCCAAGCCAAGAGCGCTTCCCAATTTTCGGAATTCTTCCTCATAGATACAATGCTTCATCGTATTTTCCTGAATCGAGTGCAACGCTTCTTTATAATCCATCCAGATCACAGACTCGATCTCGGATTGCTGGAGTTTCAGCTTGTCCGTATCGATCGGTTCTTTATATAAATAAAGAATACTTCTCTGATTATCACGGAACGGCTTTCCATAAAATTCACCCTGATAATTCTTGTACTGCACACCAAATTCAACCAACTGTTCCGGAGTGGCATGGATCCCCAGCTCCTCCTCCAATTCACGGAGCGCGGAAGCTAACGGCTGATCTCCTGCCGCAATATGACCTGCAGAAGAAATGTCATAACATCCCGGATGAGAATCCTTATTCGCACTACGCTTTTGCAGAAGAATATCATAACCGCTTTTCTCATTCGGTCTGGCAATCCAGATATGAGAAGTCGCATGAAGCGCGCCCTCTCTATGAGCGACTCCACGTTCTTTTACCAGTCCTGTCGGCATGCCATCCTCATCGATCACGTCAAACATCTCCATCTGCTTTCCATTCAACGCTGCATATTCCAATTTCCCATCGATATTGTATACAAGCTTCAAAGAAAAGAACGGTACATTTTCATCCAGAAGGCGGAAGAAAATCTTGTCACCCTCCCACAGATTCAACTTCCATACTTTCTCAATATCTACCCATTCCAATACCCCTTCATTGCACGGAATTGGTTCTCCCTCAAATTCATCCGCTGTAAACAGAGACATGTATTCCATCTCAATGTCTGCAAATACAAATGTGACGAGTCCACGGTATCGATAGGATGTCAGTATATAACCGGTTTCTTCTTTTACCTCACGAAGAACACATTCTTCCGGACTCTCCCCCTCCTCAAAATGACCGCCGACACCGATCCACTTGTCTTTATTAACGTCATTCTTCTTTACAACTCGGTGGAGCATCAGATACTGATTATCGTTCTCTATATAACAAAGTGTGCTAAGTTTTACTTTCATACGTAACATACCTCACTTTAAACTAATATTTGCTATCCTAAATTCTACCACAGAATGCGTTTTGTTGATAGAAACTTCAATAAAAAAACTCCTTCTAATCCACCAATTAAGTGTTTTAGAAGGAGTATTTTGCACATCCGTAGTTCAATTATGGAATTTAGTCCAATGTACCATAACTGGTAACATTTTACACATCCATTTGCATTTCAGATAGCCAAAAAACCTTGATTTTAAGCCATTTTCAGAAGATTTTATTCTTCTTCCCAGTTGTGGTATACGTTCTGAACGTCATCATCCTCGTCAAGAAGACCGAGAAGTTTGCCCATCTTCTTCACTGTGTCGTCGTCATGTACATCTACCCATGTCTGCGGGATCATGGTAACTTCTGCCTGAGCCATCGGGATACCGGCTTTCTCAAGAGCCTCACGAACCTCACTGAATGTATCCGGATCTGTGATCACTTCGAAGCTGTCCTCTTCCTCTGCGAAGTCTTCTGCACCTGCATCAAGTGCCATCATCATTAACTCATCAGCGTCCATCTCACACTCTTCTTTGTCGATGATGATCTGTCCCTTCTTGTCGAACATGAAGGATACGCTGCCCTGTGCGCCTACGTTTCCGCCGCCCTTTGTGAAGGCACTTCTAACGTTTGCTGCTGTACGGTTCTTGTTGTCTGTAAGAGTCTCTACGATGATCGCGATACCGTTCGGACCATAACCCTCGTATGTGAGCTGCTCATAGTTAACGGAACCTAAGTCACCTGCAGCCTTTTTGATACCACGCTCGATTGTATCGTTCGGCATGTTGTTGGATTTTGCTTTTGCAATAACATCACGGAGCTTGCTGTTGTTAGCCGGATCTGCGCCGCCTTCTTTAACAGCTACTGCGATCTCTCTACCGATAACTGTAAAGATCTTACCCTTTGCAGCATCATTTTTTTCTTTTTTGTGTTTAATATTGGCGAATTTAGAATGTCCTGACATCTCTTTTGCTCCTTTGTTTCTTTCTATTTTTTGTGCTTGTTTCCGCAGAAACAACACACGATCCTCATAATCCTAAATATTCTAGCATTATTTTTTTTAGTTGGCAAGAGCTTTTCTTGACACGCAACGAAGTAGTGTTGTAATATAGTAGAGAATTATCAAAATACGGAGGCAACACCATGAAAAAGATTGAAATTAATACCTTTCTCGACTTTCAGTTTGTAAGCAATCCATCCTTCTCTCCGGATGGCAAACATATTGCATTTGTCGTTTCTCAGGCTGACAAGACTGACAACAACTACAAAGGCAACCTCTATGTTTACAACATGGATTCCAAAAAAGTTGTGAAATTAACAAGCGGCGGAGACGCAAAGTCTTATACATGGACAAAGGACAATACTCTTCTGTTCCCGGC
>JAFYOD010000106.1 GCA_017556515.1 Lachnospiraceae bacterium | reverse complement strand
TTTATCAACGAGTTATGCGTGCATATATGTTGATACTTCAAGGTAAATCTATTACTGAAGCAGCTTTGATGGCAGGATTTTCAAGCAGTGCTCATTTTTCTGATGTGAATCGTCGAGTGTTTGGAATACCGGCTGGTACGATTACAAGAGATTTGATATTAATAAAGGTATCATAGCAGAAATTTAGAAGTCGTTAACAATTCTCTGTGATATGATTTGAATCAGCAATTCATACATGGAGGATTATAATATGGAAAAAACAGTTATTATCTATGCGTCAACGCATCATGGAAACACAAAGAAACTGGTGGAGGCGATTGCTGAGAAGCATGATATTGTGCAGATAGATGCCACGAAACAGCAGTATGCAGATTTAACAGAATATGATTTGATCGGTTTTGCATCTGGGATTGACTTCGGGAATTTTTATGGTTCTGTTGAGCAGTTCCTGTGCAATAATCTTCCAGAAAATAAACGAGTGTTCTTTTTGTATACGTGTGCAAAGGTAAGTTCTCGCTTTACAGAATCAATGCGGGAAGAAGCCGGCAGAAAGGGAGCTGTTTTGCTCGGGGAATATGGATGCAGAGGATATAACACATACGGACCATGGAAAGTGATCGGTGGCATGAATAAGAATCATCCAACGGAGGATGAACGAAATGGTGCAGTACGATTTTATGAAACACTATTAGAAACAAAAAGACTCAGGTGATAATCCCTGAGTCTTTTATATTTGATATTACAGCATTGTTTTACCAATTGCATCAGCTGCAAGGATTGCTGCGTAGATGTCTTTTGCTGTAACTGCGAATGGCATATTAACAACTGTATCAACAGCAGTAGCTTCGGCAACTGCCATGATCTCTTCTTCTTTAATCTCTGTAATTCCGAGCTGGCCTAATGTTACCGGGAGACCTACTCTTACACAGAAATCAAGAACTTCGAATAATTCTTCTTCCGGAGAATTTTCAAGTACTAACTGTACGATTGTACCGAAAGCAACTTTTTCGCCGTGGTACATATGGTGGCACTGAGGAAGAACAGTAAGACCGTTATGAACAGCATGTGCGCCTGCAAGACCGCCGGACTCAAAACCGATACCGGAGAGAAGTGTGTTTGCTTCAACAACGTTTTCTACGGCTTTTGTGCAAACATGAGCTTCTGCAGCTAATTTTGCTAATTCACCTTCAGCGATTAAGGTCTCGTAGCATTTTTTTGCAAGACACATAGCTGCTACTGTCGGAAGTCCGCCTGCACAAGAGTTAGCACCGGATGCTTCACAAGCTCTGGCTTCGAAATATGTAGCTAACGCATCACCCATACCGGATACTAATAATCTTGCCGGTGCTTTGGCAATAACGTCTGTATCCATGAGAACTAAATTCGGGTTAGATGGTAACCAGTAGTAGTCTTCGAATACGCCTTCATCAGAATATACAACTGCTAATGCGGAGCACGGAGCATCTGTAGATGCGATTGTCGGAACGATCGCAACCGGAATGTTGTTCTCATATGCAACAGCTTTGGAAGTATCCAGGATCTTACCTCCGCCAACACCAACAACTACATCGATACCGTTCTCTTTTACAACTTTTACAAGTCTTGCAATTTCATTTCTGGAACATTCGCCATTAAATGCCTCATAAATAATTTCAACACCTGCTGCAGCGAAAGAAGCATCAAGAATTTCTGCGTTTCTCTTTTTTCCGGAAGGAGAAACAACGATTAATGCTTTTTTACCAAGCTTTGCAACGTATGTGCCAAGATTTGCCATCTCACCTGCGCCCTGAACATATTTACCAGGAGCAATAATAACTCTACCCATAAAAACCTCCAAATACTTTGTTAAAGTAGTGCAATACCCTGAACACAGTTTACCACAAGGCAGAGGTTCTCGCAATGATTATATTGGCAGAATATCTGAAAAACAAAAAAGAGAAGTTGATTTCTCAACTTCTCTCTATCGTGCAGAAGATGGGACTTGAACCCACACAGTATTGCTACCATACGGACCTGAACCGTACGCGTCTGCCAATTCCGCCACTTCTGCAAACCATCGATTGCTCGACATATAGAATTATAGTACAGGGTGATTGATTTGTCAACTTATTTTTAGAATTTTTCTAATAGAAATATTTTTTGAAAAAATTTCAAAAAAGTGTTTACAAATTGTTTGAGTTGTGTTATAGTATGTTTTGTCGATGAGACATGTGAAAGCATGACAGAGACGGTACGCGGAAGTGTCGGAATTGGCAGACGAGCAAGACTAAGGATCTTGTGGGTGTATTCTCGTGTGGGTTCAAGTCCCATCTTCCGCAGTGAACGAAAAAGAGCAGGTCGAATGACCTGCTTTTTTTTGTTCAAATGCCGAGGAGTCCCTTGAACCCAGGGTTCAAGGTCTCCTCGACATAAATGTCTCGTCGGTCGGTTCGACGGGAAAAAGATTCCCCGAATCTTTTTCAGTATCCGTCTCACCCCATCTTCCGTATCGAAATACTGAGGTCTCCGGACCTCATGCGTCCTAACGTCCGCAGCGTATGAAAGATAGCAGGTCGAGTGACCTGTTTTTTTGTTGTTAAATGCTTTTTTGTGGTAAAATGGAAAATCGGGATAGTAATTATTTGAGAAATGGTATATAATACTACGGTATGTGAAAAAGTAAGCACAAATACCGGAGTGATCCGGATATTATATTTAGAAATACGTCGCGTATGATTACGTTTTAGGAGGAAACATGTTAGAGTTAAGAAATCTTTCCTTTGGTGTCGAAGCGGGACCGGGAAAAAAAGAAATCTTAAAAGATATCAGCCTGACGGTTGGTGAAGATAAATTTGTTGTTATTACAGGCCCGAACGGTGGTGGTAAGTCTACCCTTGCAAAGATGATCATGGGTATTGAAAAACCGACTTCCGGTCAGATTTTATTAGATGGTGAGGATATTACAGAAAAGTCTATTACAGACCGTGCAAACTTAGGTATCAGTTTTGCATTCCAGCAGCCGGTGCGTTTTAAGGGCGTGAAAGTTTTAGATCTGATCCGTCTGGCAGCCAAGAAAGATCTTTCTGCAGCAGATGCATGTAAGTATCTGGCAGAGGTTGGTCTTTGTGCAAAGGATTACATTAATCGAGAGATTAATGGCAGTTTATCCGGTGGTGAATTAAAGAGAATTGAGATTGCTTCAGTACTGGCCCGTGGTACAAAGCTTTCTGTATTTGATGAACCGGAAGCAGGTATTGACCTTTGGAGTTTCAATAACCTGATTGAGGTTTTTGAAAATATGAGAGAAAATACTCATGGTTCTATCGTGATCATCTCTCACCAGGAGAGAATCTTAAATATTGCAGATGAGATCGTGGTTATCTCTGAAGGTTCTATTTTAAAACATGGACCGAAGGATGAAATTCTTCCGGAGATTTTAGGAACAGCATCTGCGATGACTGGTTGTCCGGCATTTAGAAGGGAGGCGTAAGGATGGATCCGATTCTTCGTGACTTATTAGAAAAAGTAGCGGGATTACATGAAATTCCGCAGGGAGCATATAACATCCGCGCCAATGGTCTTTCTATGGGACGCGGTACAACTGAAAATATTGACATTGTTCCGCGTGAGGATGGAACCGGTATTGATGTTCACATCAAACCGGGTACAAAACGTGAGAGCGTGCATATTCCGGTCATTCTGAGCATGTCCGGTATCAATGAAGCGGTATGCAATGATTTCTATATTGGAGATGATTCTGATGTTACGATCGTTGCAGGATGTGGTATTCACAACGGCGGTGCAAAAGAATCTCGTCATGATGGTATTCATCGTTTCTTCATTGGAAAGAATGCGAAATTAAAATATGTAGAGAAACATTATGGTCAGGGTGAGGGTACAGGAGAAAATATTATGAATCCGCGTACTGAGATCACCATCGAAGAGGGCGGTCATATGGAGATGGAGTCTGCTCAGATCAAGGGCATTGATTCCACAGAGAGAGTAACGATCGCGCATTTAAAAGAGGGTGCCAAGCTGGTAGTTCAGGAGCGTCTGATGACACATGGTACTCAGTTTGCTGACAGCCGTTTCGATGTATCCATGGATGGTGATGGTGCAAGTGCGAAGATCAGTTCTCGTTCTGTTGCCCGTGATAATTCCAAGCAGGTTTTCTATTCTAACCTGATTGGTAATGCAGCTTGCAGCGGTCATACAGAATGTGATGCGATCATCATGGATCAGGCGAAGATCAGTTCTCTTCCGGAGATCACAGCGAATCATCCGGATGCGGCTTTGATTCACGAGGCAGCTATTGGTAAGATCGCAGGTGAGCAGATCATCAAGCTTATGACTCTTGGTCTGACAGAGCAGGAAGCAGAAGAGCAGATTGTAAACGGATTCCTGAAATAAAGATTTTAGAGGTCTGACTGGTAGATACGGAGGTAGTATATGGTATTACAGTCGATTAAAAGTGTTTTTGCGTTAATGACGATCATTGGCCTGGGATATTATTTCACCGGAAAACCTTGGTTTGGAAAGGCCGGTATGGATTTCCTGTCCAAGTTTACCATCCAGGCAACGATCCCATTTTATATGTTTTACAACATTTACAAGGACGTAGGAACCAGAGAGAACTTACTTGATCTGGTAACAAAACTCCCGGTAACCTTTGGCGTGACTCTGATGAGCATTTTGGTAGGCGCACTGGCAAGCAAAGTGTTCCATGTCAGTGAAAAGCGAACAAGTACTTTTATTGCAGCATCAGCCTTCCCTAACGTTGTGTTTATCGGTTTCCCGGTTATTCAGGCACTTTGGGGAGAAAATGTTTCAACAATTGGCGTTATTTTTTACATTGCCAATACGGTAACATTCTGGACCATTGGTATCTGGCTGTTACAGAGAGGTAAAGTTCAAAATACAGATGGAAAATCTCAGTTTGTTGAGAACTTAAAGAAATTGATCAATCCGCCGATCATGGGTATGATCTGTGGTATTATTGCAGTTCTGATCGGAATTGAACTTCCGGATTTTGTACAGAAACCGTTGACTATGATCAGTGGAGTGACATCTCCGCTTGCATTGTTCTTCATCGGAAGTGTTATTCGAAATATGGATAAATCTTCAATGGCGTTTGGACGTGATCTGTTTGCAGCTTTGGCAACAAGATTTATTCTTGTTCCGATCATGTCGATCTTATTCCTTCGCATGATGCCGATCGCTCCGATGATGAAGCAGGTATTCTTTATGCTTTCAACCATGCCGGCTATGACACAGATGGGTATCATGGCAAGACAGTATGACAGCGATTATGAATTTGCATGTACGGTCATTACGATGACAACGATCATCAGTATGTGTACGATCCCGGTTTTCATGTACATTATGCAGACATTTGCGGTATTTGCTTAAATAGATACGAACCAGAGTAGTGTGATTTACATATGTTATTGTAAAAGCAATAGAGGGCTTTATGACAGATCAAAAGGCGGAGAATGTTTTGAATCTGGCGCTTTCAACACCGGAAGCGGAAAGGGTTCAAACGGATGATCTGAATGTTGGTTTTGATCCGAAATTTAAAACCTGGGAAGTGATTGTAACATATAGTGGAGATTTGAGAAGGCAACTGCAAAAACAATTTCCGGATGTTCAAATGCAGGAATTATATGGGGGATTTGCAATCCTTGAAATTCCGGAACAACTGGTTGAAGCAGTGATTAAATTAGAAGAAATTGAATATATGGAAAAACCAAAGAGGTTGTATTTTGCTTTAAATCAGGCAAGAACAGCCTCTTGTTTTTTACCTGTGCAGAGCACCGGCTCCATGCAGTTAAGCGGGCGCGGTGTTCTGATAGGGATCATAGATTCCGGCATGGATTATTTCCATAAAGATTTCAGAAATGAAGATGGAAGTTCCAGGATTCTGTTTTTATATGACCAGGTAGCGGATCAAATTATTACGAAAGAAGAGATTGATAAGGTTTTAGAGCTTGAAAATAGGGAAATGGCGGAACAGATACTTTCTTCGATTGATGTGAGCGGTCATGGAACCGCTGTTGCCGGGATTGCAGCCGGAAATGGAAGGGAGAGCAATGGAAAGTATCGTGGAGTGGCATATGACAGCGATTTGATCGTTGTACGTCTGGGGATTGCTGATACAGATGGCTTTCCAAGGACAACACAGGTAATGAAGGCTCTTGATTTTGTAGTACATAAGGCAGTGGAACTCGGAATGCCGATAGCGGTTAATCTGAGTTTTGGAAATTCGTATGGATCTCACGATGGAAACGGCTTGTTTGAGCGATATATTGATCAGTTGACAGAAGTAGGACGCAGCGTATTTGTAATAGGAACCGGAAATGAGGGCGATAAAGCAGGGCATACGAATGGAAGGCTTCAAATAAGGGAAAATCAGATTGTTGAATTATCGGTAGCGCCTTATGAAACCGGTTTCAGTGTGCAGATATGGAAACATTATCCGGATGAATTCGATATTTTTCTTACAGATCCATCAGGTACTAATACACATCAGATCAAACGACAGCCTGGAACATCAGAATTTAAAATAAATGAAACTCGAATCTTACAGTATTACGGAGAACCCAGCCCGTTTTCGGAGGCACAAGAGATTTATTTTGAGTTTATTCCGATGAAAGATTATATTGAAAACGGAATCTGGAAATTTACACTACAGCCGATAAAGATTGTGGATGGCAGATATGATTTTTGGCTGCCGACGGCAGGAGCATTGAATCGTTCCACTCGATTTCTGCGTCCGGTTCCGGACACAACGATTACGATACCATCCACAACATTTCGGCCGATTGCCGTCGGTGCGTATGATGATGATAAAGGGGTGTATGCACCATTTTCCGGAAGAGGAAATACTAGGGATTATAGGATTCCAAAGCCGGATCTTGTGGCTCCCGGAGTCGGGATCGTGGCGCCAAAGAGAGGAGGTGGATATGAGCCTGTAACCGGAACCTCTTTTGCAGCTCCGTTTGTTACAGGGGCATCTGCTTTGATGATGGAATGGGGGATCGTGCAGGGAAACGATCCATATTTATATGGAGATAAGGTAAAGGCATATTTGCGAAAGGGAGCAAAGCCAATTCTTGGAGAAATAGAATATCCCAATCCTCGCGTAGGATACGGAGCTCTTTGTGTGAAAGACAGTATCCCAAGATAGAAATATGTTTTGTCGAACATTAGTGTGTGAAAATAGTTCTAAAAAGTATGCTATTGTGATATAATAAGAATATCGTTAATGTATAATGCCGGAATTATAGGCTTATATTATGCACAAAGGAGGCGGTCTGTTTGAGTATCAGAGAAACGATGGAACAGTGGGAGCGTGAGAACTTGAGCCCTTACGCTTCATTAAGTTGTGAAACGAAGGGAAGAGAGCGCTGGGAGCAGCCCTGTGATATCCGCCCTGCCTATCAAAGAGACCGTGACCGGATCGTGCATTGCAAATCCTTCCGAAGATTGAAGCATAAAACTCAGGTATTTCTGGCACCGGAAGGAGATCATTATCGAACACGCCTGACACACACATTAGAAGTATCTCAGATTGCCAGAACGATCGCAAAGGCATTGAGACTCAATGAGAGCCTGACAGAAGCAATCGCATTAGGTCATGATCTGGGTCATACACCGTTTGGTCATGCAGGAGAGTACATACTAAATGAAATCTGTGAAGATGGATTTGCTCATTACAGACAAAGTGTACGTGTTGTTGAGGTGTTAGAGAAAAAAGGACGTGGACTGAACCTGACTCAAGAAGTGCGCGATGGTATTTTGAATCATGGTTCGGCGCGTATGCCTTCTACTTTGGAGGGCAGGATTGTCCGTTTTTCAGACAAAATTGCTTATATTAACCATGATATTGATGATGCGATCCGTGCGAAGATCATTACAGAGCATGATATTCCAAAGGAATATTCGGATATTTTGGGAAACTCTGTAAAAGAACGTCTGGACATCATGGTGCATGATATTATTTTAAACAGCATGGATAAACCTGATATTATTATGTCTCAGGATGTGGAACATGCGATGAAAAATCTTCGTCAGTGGATGTTTGATCATGTATATCAAAATCCGATGGCAAAAACAGAGGAGAATAAGGCACAGCAGTTGATCGTAAGCCTGTATCAATACTATTTGGATCATATAGACCAGCTGCCGGAGGAATA
>JAFYOD010000105.1 GCA_017556515.1 Lachnospiraceae bacterium | reverse complement strand
GACATACCGGCTGCAGCCTGAGCTTCCATTTTAAACTTACTTACGAATCCTGCATCTGTGGTGAATTCAGCTTTTAATACTTTGACACCAACCATGCGGTTGAGTTTATGGCACTTAGCCTTATATACTTCTGACATTCCGCCGGAACCGATCTGTTCTAAGATCTCATAACGTTCCTGCAGCATAACACCTGTTCCTAACATCATACGATCACCTCACTTATCTGAGGTTCCACTAAGACAACTGCAATATTGTCCAGTCCTCCGTTTTCGTTAGCCATGCGGATCAGGTTATCCGTCTGTTCTTCTAAAAGATCCGTTGTCTTTAAGATCTTGCTGATCTCCTCATCACTTACCATGTTGGTAAGTCCATCTGAACACATCAGAATATAATCACATTCCTGAAGAGGAATATCGAACATATCGACATCTACTGTTGGAAGAATACCGATTGCCCGGGTGATCACATTTTTCTGGCTTTTATATGCTTCACTTCCGCGCTCTAACTTTCCAAGAGCAACCATCTCTTCTACAAGAGAATGGTCCCTTGTGATCTGCTCCAGGTTATCTCTTAATAAATAGAGTCGACTGTCACCTACATTGGCAACATAAAGAATATTATCGACGATCACAGCTGCTACCAGTGTGGTACCCATACCATCTAAGTCAGGGTTATTTGCGGCTTCATCAAATAACATGCTGTTCACTTCTTCGATCGCTACACGAAGAAACAGCACCGGATCTTTGATTTTTGAATACTCCGCCATCTGTACCAGTTCTTTGACAGCATAACGGGATGCAAAATCACCGGCTTTATGACCTCCCATGCCATCCGCTACAATAAAAAGGTTGGGAAGAACACCAATCGGTTCGGAAGATGCAAATACTGTATCCTGATTGATTTTTCTTGCGCGTCCTACATCCGTACGTGCATATGAAATCATGCCTCTCCCTCCTCTTTTTTTAAATAGCTCTTTCTAAGCTGTCCGCAGGCACCTCCGATATCACGTCCCATCTCACGACGAACTGTTACATTGATGCCTTTTCTCTCGAGATAGTTCTTAAACTGCTCGATCGCTTCTCTGTTGGACTGTTTGTAGTCACGTTCCTTGATCGGATTGACCGGGATCAGATTTACATGGCCATGCATATCCTTGATCAGATCAGCAAGTCTCTTCGCCTCATCAAGGTTGTCATTGACACCCTGAACAAGGCTATATTCAAAGGTAAGACGTCTGCCTGTTTTCTCAAAATATTCCTTGCATGCCGGAAGAATTTCCGACAGAGAATATTTATATGCGATCGGCATTAATGTCTTTCTAACCTCATCGTTTGGCGCGTGAAGGGAAAGTGCCAGTGTAACAGACAGTCCCTCTTCTGCAAATTTCTTAATGCCAGGCACGATACCACAAGTGGAAACCGTGATATTTCTCTGGCTGATATTCAGTCCGTTTTCATCACTGATCAGATGAAGAAATTTCACCACATTGTCATAGTTATCCATCGGCTCTCCACTTCCCATGATAACAATGTTGGAAACGCGCTCTCCTGTCGTATACTGAATACGATAGATCTGGTCCAGCATTTCACTGGCAGTCAGATTTCTTGTAAGACCATCCAACGTGGATGCACAGAATCTGCATCCCATACGACAGCCGACCTGTGAGGAAATACAAACGGAATTTCCATGCTTATAACGCATCAAAACACTCTCAATGATATTTCCATCATTTAATCCAAACAGATATTTTCTGGTACCGTCAATTTCTGACTCATACATCTGCACGATCTGGTGAGATGTATAATCGGTATGCTCTTTTAATGTTTCTCGAAAACCCTTGGAAAGATTTGTCATATCATCATAGGATGGAGCCAACTTCTGGTGCATCCACTGATATAACTGTTTTGCACGGAATGGCTTTTCACCTAATTCCCTGACGAACTCCGTAAGTTCCGAAAGATTCATTGATTTGATATCTTTTTTATCCATATATCTATTCCTATGCTTCTCGTTCAAATGCTGCAATAAAGAAACCATCACACGGATGAATTCCCGGAAGCAGCTGAATCTGGTTTTCTACACAGTCATGTTTTAACACTTCCGGAAGTACGGAAGCAATTTCTTTCTTCTTAAACGGAAGGTTCTCTAAAATCCAGGCGGCATTTTCTTCATTTTCTTTTTTGTTAATCGTACAAGTGCTGTAGATCAATTTTCCACCCGGTTTTACATATCTGGATACAACAGAAAGAATTTCTTTCTGCAATTTAGCAAGCTCATCCAGTTCCTCTTCCTTCAGACGCATTTTGATGTCCGGTTTTTTGCCAATGATACCGAGACCGGAACACGGAAGATCTGCAATAACAATGTCCGCTCTTCCTTCCATCTCAGCATCAAACTCGGTCGCATCCCAGACTTTTGTCTGCATATTTTCAAATCCGCATCTTGCAATGTTCTCTTCCACCAGCATGATCTTATATTCTGTCAGATCTCTGGATTCTACAAGACCTGTTCCGTTCATCAAATCTGCCACATGCATGGACTTTCCGCCCGGCGCACTGCAGACATCAAGAACAAAGCTGCCCTTTTCCGGTGCTGCGATCACACCTACCAATGATGAACTGGTATCTTGAACTGTGATAAGGCCTTCTGCAAATGCCTGAACCGTTTCTAAATAATCATATCCGTGGATCGCAAGCATGGTATCTGACAATGCGGACTTTTCCACCTGAATCCCTTGTGCTTTGAGACTTTCCATGATCACTTCCACCGATGCACGGCTGGTATTGCAGCGAACGGTCAATGGACGGTCTTCCAGGAAGGAAGATGCGATCTTTTCTGCACGATCCTTTCCGAAATCCTGCTCCCACATTGAGAACATCCACTGCGGAATGGAAAATCGTTCCGCAGGAGATGCAAAGCTTAATTGTTCTTTTTCTCTAGAGATATTTCTGAGTACACCGTTTACAAAACCGGTTAATCCCTGAAACTTTCTCTTTTTCGCCAGTTTTACCGCTTCGTTGCAAACGGCAGAATCCGGCACTCGCTCCATGTATAAGATCTGATAGACGGACATACGCAGGAGCGTGCGAATAACCGGCTTCATCTTATTTACTTTTACTTTAGAATATCGATTGATCACAGAATCGATCTGAATCAGATATTCCAGAGTACCTTCTGTGATTCTTGTTATAAAAGCCCTGTCCTGCTTCTCCAGATACTGGTATTTCTCCAGTGCCTGTTTCAGAACCAGATGGCTTAAATTTCCTTTTTCCAGAATTTCCATCAGGATATCCAGGACAATTTCACGGCTGTTTGTATCAATCATCACGTCTTCTTCCTCCATAAAGGATAATCAGTCTTAAAAGCTGCAGCATAGAAGATGCTGCCGCTGCCACATAGGTCCATGCAGCTGCATTTAACACACTTCTTGTGCCTCGAATCTCTTCTCCGGATAAAATACCAAGAGAGTCGAGAAGTTTCACAGCTCTGCTTGAGGCATTAAATTCGACCGGAAGTGTCACAAGCTGGAATAATACTGCCAGCGAGAACATCAAAATACCGATCTGACAAAGTGGAGAACCAAGTCCTCCGAGCATAACACCAATTAAGATCATCGGCCAGGAAAGTCTTGATCCAAAATTAGCGATCGGGACAAGCGTGCTTCTTAACTGAAGCGGCGCATATCCTTCGTTATGCTGCATCGCATGTCCACATTCATGAGCCGCAACGCCAAGGGCTGCGATCGATGTGGACCGATAAACGGATTCAGACAGATTCACTACTTTTGTTCTCGGATCATAATGATCGGTCAGGTTTCCTGCAACCGGACGCACGGAAACATCATAGATTCCCTGTGAATGTAATAAACGTAATGCAGCATCGGCACCGGTCATTCCGGAATAACTTCTCACTTTCGAATACTTGTTATATGTGGAAGTCACTCGGCTCTGTGCCCATAAAGAAATAACAACACCAATGAGGACTAAGACGATCGTAGGATCAAAGCCATATCCATAACCATAACCATATCCTAAACCACCATAGCCCATTCCGTAACCGTACATAAGCAATTCTCCTTTCGGGTAACCCTTTTTACGGCTTTTTCATACTAAACACCAAATACTGTCTGGTCTTCGACTGTAAATCCGCGAAGGAATGCCGCAGTCTCCATACGTTTCTTTCCTTCTAACTGAAGTTCTGTGATAGAAAGGAATCCCTCTCCACACTCTACCAGAAGTTTATCTTTAGACACAGTCACACGTCCCGGATTTCCGGTAGTGTTGCCTGCAACCACATCTGCAGACCAGATTTTCACTGTCTTCCCCTTAAGACTTGTGTACGCACTCGGCCACGGATTCAATCCGCGGATCAGGCGCTCAATCTTGACTGCTTCCATGGACCAGTCGATCTCGCCCATGGTTTTCTTAAGCATCTTTGCATAAGAAGTTGTGGACTCTCCCTGCGGTGTACGTGTGATCGTGCCATTCTCCATTTTCTCCAAAGTAGAAAGGATCAATTCTCCGCCAAGAGCACTTAATTTGTCAAACAGACTTCCGCCTGTCTCTTTTTCATCTAATACGATTTCTGCTTTTTCCAGCATATCACCTGTATCAAGACCTTCATCCATGAGCATGGTTGTTACACCACTCACTTCCTCACCATCGATCACAGCCCACTGGATCGGAGCCGCACCGCGATACTTCGGAAGCAGAGATGCATGTACATTGACACATCCATACTTCGGAATGTCCAGGATCGCTTTCGGAAGGAGCTGTCCGAACGCAACCACCACGATCACGTCCGGATTCATTCCTTTCAAAAGTTCAACAAACTCAGGATCTCTCGCTTTTACAGGCTGGTAAACCGGAAT
>JAFYOD010000104.1 GCA_017556515.1 Lachnospiraceae bacterium | reverse complement strand
GCAATGACAGAAATTCCGGCTCCGATCGCAGTTCGTGGTGATGATCCGGTTGGTCCGTACTACACTCCGCTCGGAACAGACGGAAAACCGGCAGTATTCTTAAAAGCAAAACCGAAGACAAACGAAGATCTCTGTGATAAATGTGGTATTTGTGCAAAAGCTTGCCCGGTAGGTTCTATCAGTTTAGAGAATCCGTCTGAAGTCAATGGTATCTGTATTAAATGTCAGGCATGCATCAAGAAGTGTCCGAAGCAGGCGAAGTTCTTTGATGATGCAGCATTCCTTTCTCATGTGGAGATGTTAGTACAGAACTATCAGAGACGTGCAGAGATGGAAGTGTTTGTGTAATGATTGATCACGCAGCTTATCTGGCAGAAGTAAATGAAACCAATCCATTCTTACGTCACAACCACATGCAGGCGGTTTATGTAGATGAGGAACGTGCTGTTGTGCAGGCGCAGATGTCTCCGGAACTTCGCAACACCATGGGCGGTGTCCATGCGGGATTGATGTTTTCCATGGCAGAGATCGCAGCAGGTCTGCTTGCCCGTAGTGACGGAAGTAAGCAGGTAACTTTGGATACTACTTTTCGATACTTGAGAAATTCTTCAACAGATGGAATTGTAGAAGCGGAAGCTGTTTACATTAAACGTGGACGTAATATAACCATGTGCCGCGTGTTTGTGCGTGAACAGGGAAGCGACAAGAATCTGGCAGAAGGAGAATTCAATTTTTACAATATCTCTTAAAATGTGACGGAATCGCAGATTTGCGATTCCGTTTTTTGTGTAAGGATGGTATAATTTTTGCTAGAAATAAAGTTATGGAGGATATCTCATTGTGATTGAGAATAACGATATGCAGCTGGTTCGCGATGAAAATGGACTGGCACTTGTAGCAGACGGACAGACGCTGCGAGGCGATTTTACAAAAATGATTCCAAGGATCAAACAGGGAGCGATATCAAAGGAGCTTCTAGCACGTGCGGCAAAGATTAAAGATGCAGAGAAGCCGCTGGTTGCGCTGGATGCAACAGCAGGACTTGGCGAGGATTCTCTGATCCTTGCGGCAGCGGGATTTCAGGTGAAATTGTTTGAGCGAAATCCGGTAATTCATCAGTTGCTGGAAGATGCTTTGAAACGTGCTGCAGATATTCCGGAACTGTCGGATATTGTTGCCAGAATGGAATTAAAACATGGGGACAGTGTGGAAGCTATGAAGAATCTGGATTTTACACCGGATGTGATCTTGCTTGATCCGATGTTTCCGGAACGTCAGAAGAGCGCGCTTGTTAAGAAAAAACTGCAAGTAATCCAGAAATTGGAAATCCCGTGTGCAGATGAGGCAGAGATGATCCTGACAGCGATGGCTGCAAAGCCAAAGAAGCTGATCGTGAAACGTCCTCCGAAGGGACCGTACTTGGCAGGATTGAAACCGGATTTTTCCATTGAAGGAAAGGCTGTTCGATTTGATGGATTTGCTTCTCCGTATGAGAGACTGGAGAAGTTTCGGGCAAGTGTGAAATAGAAGTGCAGGGGATTTAGATTATGGAAATTAGTTTACTGTTACTGGAAAATCTGCTGTCTATGCTTCTGATCGCTGTTGTGGGATATGTGGTTGCAAGAAAAGGGATGATGAAAGAAAAGGAATGCGCAGCATTTTCACGTCTTGTTGTTAACATTTTCATGCCATGTATGATCTTAAAGGCGATGCAGATCGAACTGACAGAAGAACGTATCCGAGGATTTCTTGTGCTGTTTGTTTTTGCAATGGCGGTGCATGTGATCTGGATCGTGTTTGGAAGGATCCTGAATAAAACCATAAAGGTGTCAGCAGTAGAAGAGGCGACATTGATCTACTCAAATGCGGGAAATCTGATCATTCCATTGGTAAGTGCATTATTTGGTGAAGAATATGTATTTTATTCTTGCGTGTTTGCAATCGTTCAGCTGGTGTTCATGTGGACGCACGGAATCTCTGTGATCCGTGAGAGCAAACAGATAGAGTGGAAAAAGATCCTTTTAAATCCGAACATTTTGGCAGTGGCAGCAGGAGCAGTGTTATTACTTACGAGCCTGTCTCTACCGAAGCCGGTAGCTTCTATGGTTTCCAGTTTCGGGAGCATGGTAGGACCGTGTGCGATGCTGATCATTGGTATGACGATCGCAAAGCAGGATCTGCTGTCTGTATTTAAAATGAAACGTGCATATCTGGTAGCATTTGGAAGGTTAGTTGTATTTCCGGCAGTGATTCTGGTAATCTTATATGTCAGTGGATATCTCAACGGTCATCCGGAACATCTGATCCTTTTCCAGATCGCAT
>JAFYOD010000103.1 GCA_017556515.1 Lachnospiraceae bacterium | reverse complement strand
GTCCATGTTAACATTGGCAACACCTGTCTTACATACCTGAAGCATTTTTGCTTTGTACTGCAAATATTCCTCGAAACTTTCGTGTTCATTCGGTCCGATGTGATCCGGAGAAATATTTGTAAATAAACCGTAGTCAAAAGTAATGCCTCCAACTCTGTGCAACATCAGAGCCTGAGAAGATACCTCCATAACAACACAGTCGCATCCTGCTTCAACCATCTTTGCAAAGAATTCCTGTACTACATAGGATTCCGGAGTTGTATTCGCTGTCGGGATTTTTTCCTCTCCGATCACGGCACCGTTAGTTCCGATCAGTCCGGTTTTCTTACCAACTGCTTCCAGGATGGTCTTGATCATATAGCTTGTTGTTGTTTTTCCTTTTGTTCCTGTGATACCGATGGTCACAAGTTTCTCTGCCGGATAACCGAATCTGGCTGCAGAAAGCTCTGCAAGTGCAAGACGTCCGTTTTCAACTTTGATCACAGTCACATCTGCCGGAACTTCCACTTCATGTTCTACTACAAAAACTTTACATCCTTTTTCTAAAACATCCGGAATGAAATCATGAGAATCTCTGACACTGCCTTTGATGCAGACAAATACAGAATTTTCTCTTGCCCTTCTGGAATCATAAATAACTTCCTCTACACATGCATCCAGGGATCCCTGTACAAGCTCATACGAAAGTCTGGTTAACCAATCACCAATTCTCATTTCAAATCTCCTGATTCTAATTTATATGTATGTTGCTATGTTCGACCCGTGAGCGCCGTTTGACAGCAACACAGACAGGCGGGACTGCTGAAAATCTGATTTTCGCCCCGCCTGTAATTCTTAAATTTAATATCCGGCCTCAAGAAAAGCTTCAAACTCTTCCATGGACATAAGGACTTTTCTCGGTTTTGTACCTTCTTCCTCACCAACCACACCGGCCTCTGCAAGCTGATCCATGATCCTCGCTGCGCGGTTAAAACCAATTTTAAACACACGCTGGAGCATTCCGATGGATGCTTTGTCTTTTTCGATAATAAACTTCGCTGCATCTGCAAAAAGCGGATCTCTGTCATTACCACCTCCGGAAGTTGTTCCTCCCAGCGTCGGCTGACTCAGTTTCATCTCCACTTCTGCACTATATCCGCCACCGTCATTCTGCTCTTTTAAGAAATCTGTAACTCTGGATACCTCTGCGTCAGATACAAATGCACCCTGTACACGAAGCGGTTTCGGATATCCCGACGGATAGAACAGCATATCGCCATTACCAAGGAGTTTCTCTGCACCGTTCATATCCAGGATCGTTCTTGAGTCAACACCGGATGCAACTGAGAAACCGATTCTGGACGGTACGTTCGCCTTAATAACACCTGTAATAACGTTTACAGACGGTCTCTGTGTCGCGATCACAAGATGGATACCGGCTGCACGTGCAAGCTGTGCAAGACGGCAAATTGCATCTTCGACCTCATTGGAAGCAACCATCATAAGATCTGCAAGCTCATCGATAATGATCACAAGCTGCGGAAGCTTGGACGGGATCTGATCCTTCGGAACATCACCGGCATCAACAAGACTCTGAACCTTTGCGTTATATCCTTTAATATCACGGACATTGCTCTGAGCGAATTTATTGTAACGTTCCATCATTTCTGCAACAGCCCAGTTTAAGGCGCCTGCTGCTTTCTTTGGATCCGTAACAACCGGGATCAGAAGATGCGGGATTCCGTTATAAACGGAAAGCTCAACTACCTTCGGGTCGATCATGATTAACTTTACATCTTCCGGTGAAGAACGATAGATCAAACTCATGATCATGGTATTGATACCGACCGATTTACCGGATCCGGTCTGTCCTGCGATCAATAAGTGCGGCATCTTTGCAATATCTGCAACAACAACCTGTCCGCCGATATCTTTACCGACTGCAAATGCCAGTTTGGACGGATGCTTCTTTAACTCATTGCTCTCCAGTAATTCGCGGAGATATACCATACTGTTCACTTTGTTCGGAACCTCGATTCCGACAGCAGCCTTGCCCGGGATCGGTGCTTCGATTCGAATATCTGTCGCTGCTAAATTTAATTTAATATCATCTGCAAGGGCCTGGATCTTGCTTACTTTAACGCCCTGCTCCGGCTGAAGTTCATAACGGGTTACCGTCGGACCACAGCTGATATTAGTTACCGTTACACCGACACCAAAATTGCGAAGGGTCTGCTGAAGCTTGATCGCAGTCTCACGAAATTCTCTGTCAGACTGTCCTGCAGAAGGTCCTTTTCCACGGGACAAAAGTTCCATAGAAGGGAATACATATGGTTTTTTCGGTTTTTCTTCAGTCTGTTTGATTTCCTGAAGAACGGTATTCTCTGCTTCTTCTCTTTCTGCCAGATCCAGTTTTCTCTTTTCCAGTTTTTTCTTAACGATTTCTTCTGTATCCGTTTCGATCACTTTGCCGGATGCTGTGACTACCTGCTTTGTACGTTCTTCCGGTACATGGAAAGATTCTGCGATCTTTCCTGTAAACTCTGTCTCCGGCGGTAATTTCTGCTCATATACAGGTCTTGGTGCACGCTCCATCTCCGGTTCCGTATTCACTGTCGGAACTGTGTACATTGATTCTTTATTCTCAAATACCCCCATGTCACGGAAGGACTTACTGTCTCTACTTACAAAGACATCCATATCCTTTTTACCTTCCGGCATCTTCGGCACAGTCTGGATTGCTTCCTCCGGAACAGATCCCTGCTTCGTGATCTTTCCTGTAAATTCATCAGCAGAAGATTTTACCGGTTTTCCATTCACAGCATTACGAAGGGCACGTTCTTCCTTTTCAAAAGCTTCTCTGTATGCTGCACTTTCTGCAACTTCTTCTGCATCTGACGCAGACATT
>JAFYOD010000102.1 GCA_017556515.1 Lachnospiraceae bacterium | reverse complement strand
ATTCGCTAAGAACTGGATCCTTGAGAACCAGGTTGGCAGAACATGCTTCAACGCATCCAGAGCAGCTCAGGCTAATACACTTGTAGCTAAAACTGGTGCTGAGTTAAGAGAAAAGATGGGCTGGAAGAAAGCTCAGAACCTTGATGAGGCTAAGTAATTAAATAGAAATACACGGTTTAGGTCAGACTTTCTGTCTGGCCTTAAGCCATAATATGGAGGACGTACATTATGATTTCTGATCAGATCAAATTAGGCGTGGAGCGTGCACCGCACCGTTCCCTTTTAAAAGCAGATGGCTATACAGATGAGCAGTTAAGAAGACCGCTGATCGGTGTTGTAAACTCTTTCAACGAGATCACACCGGGTCACGTACATCTTCAGACAATTTCCAGAGCAGTTAAGGACGGCGTTCTTGCTGCAGGCGGCACTCCGATGGAGTTCAATACAATCGGTGTTTGTGACGGTATCGCAATGGGCCATGAGGGTATGAGATTCTCCCTCAGCTCCCGTGAGTTAATCGCAGATACTATCGAGTGTATGGTAAAAGGTCACTGCTTCGACGCTCTTGTATTCATCCCGAACTGCGATAAGATCGTTCCGGGTATGTTAATGGCAGCGTTAAGATTAAATCTTCCGGCAGTATTTGTTTCCGGCGGTCCGATGCTTTCCATCAACCAGATGGATTTAAACAGCGTATTCGAGGCTGTTGGTGCCAGAAAAGCAAACCTCATCGATGACGAGGAACTTGCTCGTATCGAAGGCAGTGCATGTCCGGGCTGCGGTTCTTGTTCCGGTATGTTCACAGCAAACTCCATGAACTGCTTAACAGAAGTTCTTGGTATGGGTCTTCCGGGCAACGGAACTATCCCGGCTGTTTACGGAGAAAGAATCCGTCTTGCAAAAACTGCAGGTATGCAGGTTATGGAATTATTAGAGAAAAACATCCGTCCGAGAGACATTATTACAGAGAAAGCGCTTGAAAACGCTCTTACAACTGATATGGCACTTGGATGTTCCACAAACTCCGCACTTCACCTTCTTGCAATTGCGCATGAAGCTGGCTTAAAACTCGACCTTCACATGATCAACGAGATCAGTGAGAAGACTCCGAACCTTTGCCACCTTGCTCCGGCCGGTCATCACCATATGCAGGATCTTCTTGAAGCAGGCGGAATTTCCGCAGTATTAAAACAGCTTCTTGACGAGGGTATGTTACATGGTGACTGCATCACAGCAACAGGCAAGACTGTAGCTGAGAATGTAGCAAGAGCATACAATAAAAACGAAGAAGTTATCCGTCCGATGTCCAATCCGTACTCCAAGACAGGCGGTCTTGCAGTTCTGTTTGGTAATCTGGCTCCGAACGGCGCGATCGTAAAACGTTCCGCAGTAAAACCGGAAATGTTAGTAAATACAGGTACAGCGAAGTGCTTCGATTCTGAGGAAGAGGCAATCGCAGCGATCTACGCAGGTCAGATCGTTCCGGGCGACATCGTTGTCATCCGTTACGAAGGTCCGGCAGGCGGCCCGGGTATGAGAGAGATGCTTTCTCCGACATCCGCGATCGTAGGTATGAAACTGGATACAACCGTAGCTCTGTTAACAGACGGTCGTTTCTCCGGCGCATCCTGTGGTGCAGCAATCGGACATATTTCTCCGGAGGCAGCAGCAGGCGGTCCGATCGCCTACATCAAAGATGGCGACAAGATCGCGATCAACATCCCGAACTACAGCATCGAACTTCTTGTTTCCGACGAGGAGATGGCTGAAAGAAAAGCAACTATGAAGTTAAAAGAGCAGAAGGAACTGAAAGGTTACCTGAAACGCTATGCGAAGATGGTATCTTCTGCAGATAAGGGAGCAATCGTAGAATAATATGAATCAGATCGTATCGAATCT
>JAFYOD010000101.1 GCA_017556515.1 Lachnospiraceae bacterium | reverse complement strand
CCGTGTTTACGATAATGTAGAAACAGACAAAGAATGTCTGGAAAAACTGGAGGAAGCGATCGCAGACGGATGCACCATTCTCTTTACAACATCCTCCCGCTTCCTGAATGCAAGTTTTAATGCCTGCATGCGTCACCCGGAAATCAAGATCCTCAATTGTTCCTTAAATTCCCACAGTGGAGATCTGAGAACCTATTATGGAAGAATCTACGAGGCAAAGTTTCTGGTGGGTATGCTGGCCGGCATCTTAACTCGCACAGACAATATCGGATACATTGCAGATTTCCCGATTTTCGGAACTCCTGCCAGCATTAACGCTTTTGCTCTGGGTGTGAAGATGGTCAATCCATCCGCAAAAGTCCATTTGGCATGGTCCTGTATCAAAGATTGTGACATTACAAAACTGTTTACAGAAGCAAATATCAGTCATATCTGCGGCCGTGATATGATCGCACCACGTGATACCACACGCGCCTATGGTCTTTACGATCTGGCTGATACAAAAAGCCGACATCTGGCGGCATCCATCTGGAACTGGGGCAAGTTCTATCAGCGTATTCTCCAGACCATCCTGAATGGCAACTGGAATCGTACTGCATCTACTCCTGATTTCCCAACGATCAACTATTGGTGGGGAATTTCCTCCGGAATGGTCGATATGATCACCTCGCAGTCGATCCCGCCACAGACCATGAAACTCATTGAAGTTGTGAAAAACCATATCATCAACAACGAATTTCACATTTTCTCCGGAGACCTGCATGATCAGCAACACCTTCTTCGCAACGAAAGCAGTCATGTGATGTCTGCAAATGAGATCATGAATATGGACTGGCTTGTAGATAATGTCGTTGGTACGATCCCGAAACTGGCAGAACTGGATGACGCTGCAAAAGCCGTTGTCGAGATGCAGGGCTTTGAGGTGGTGTAATGAAAATACTTACCATCTCTGATACCGAATCCAAACTTCTATGGGACTACTTTGACCGTAAGTACCTGGCAGATATCGACTTAATCTTAGCATGCGGTGATCTGGATCCCAGATATCTGGAGTTTCTTGTCACGCTTGGTCACTGTCCGCTGCTTTATGTTCACGGAAACCACGATGAGAAATACAAACGGATCCCCCCTTTAGGATGTGTGAATATCGAGGACAAGATCTACGTTCATAATGGTGTACGGATCCTTGGGCTGGGAGGATCTCGAAGATATCGTGATGGGGCACATCAATATACGGAAGTTCAAATGAAACGACGCGCATTTAACTTATGGCCAAAACTACTGTATCACAAAGGTTTTGATATCCTTTTGACCCACGCACCGGCTCGCGGACATGGCGATCTGGACACTCCGACACACAGAGGTTTTGAAACATTCGTGAATCTGATCGATAAATACAATCCGGCTTATCATATTCACGGTCATGTACATTTAAATTATAACCTTGGCACATCGCGCATTCGAAAATATAACAATACAACTATGATCAACGCATACGAACGCTATGTATTTGATTATGGAGCAACTGATAAAGAGAGGCACTGATATCATATCAGACCTCTCTTTTTCGTCCGGATCTTCATTCTAAAAAGTCCAGACTGTCTACCGGTTTTCCTGCATGCTGCAACTCAAAATACACATTGACACCTTCCACAGAATAATACTTGGTCGGTTCTGCAACGTAGCCCAGAAGTTCTCCTTTATGCAGATACTCATTTTCCACTACCGGAATTTCCTTTAACTGTCCGCAGACTGCCGTATATTCATTTCCAAGATCCAGTCGAAGAAAATTTCCTATCTCTTCGTTGTAGCCCACCTCCAGGATCCTGGCATCGGCCGGTGCTACAACCGGTGTACTGATATCACTCTGGATCACATTGGCAGGATTGCATTTGTACTGCTCTAAGGTCGGAAACCAAGTAGTTTTATCCATGCTGTAGCCTAAGATCACATTTCCCATAACCGGCCATGCCAGCTTCTCTGTCTCTGAAAAGTCAAGGACCAAAGACTCACTAACGATCGCTCCGGCTTCGAGAACTTCTGTTTCTGCAACAGGCTCATGCCCTACTGTCTGTACTTCATTTTCCATTGTATTTTCCATTGTCTGTACTTCTGCGGCTTCTGTAGCATTGGAATTTCCAATCGTCTGGGCATGCTCATATTCACCCACTAGCAATCCATCCGATTCCTGAAGTTCCAGATAAGGACTTTCTTCCAAATGGGTATTGCCTTTCCGTATGGTTGCTGTTCCTGCAGCTGCCACAATCGCAACAAGACCAAGCACCACGGTTACAAGTATTAGCTTATCTCTGAAAAGCTGATTTACCTTGTCTTTCACGTTTTATCACCTCGATACTATTCTTACCAATACAGGCAAAGTTATTCGATTTCCTGAAAAAAGTTTTCCTTGGTCTTGTCTCATTGACATTTCTTCTGATGTCTAATAGAATATAGAGAGCTATGTCTTCGCAAATAGATTCGGAGGAATTTATGTTATATCAGATCAGTAACGGTGCCGTAGAACTCGGTGCCGAATTAATTCTTAAAAAAGTTAATTTTGAGATCCGCGACAGAGAAAAGATCGCAGTTGTCGGCCGAAACGGAAGTGGTAAGACAACTCTCCTGAAGCTGATCTCCGGCGAAGTGGATCTCTTAAAACGCGATAGTGACGAAGATGTTTTCATTGCAAAAGCAGGAAATCCGGAAATCGGATATCTGAAACAGATGGCCTTCGAAGACAATACGATCACGGTCGATCAGGAAATCCGCAAAGTATTCAGCAAAGTTCACGCTATGCAGGCACGCATGGACATGCTCCTTGCTAAGATGAACGATGAATCTTTAAATGCCAACGCAGATGAAGAAACTCATGCACGCGAGATCAAAGAATACACTGCTCTTCAGGAAGAGTTCGAGGATATCGGTGGATATTATTATGAAAAAGAATATGAAACCATGCTCCGCCAATTTGGTTTCACACCGGAAGATAAGCACCGTCCGTTAAATGAATTTTCCGGCGGTCAGCAGACAAAGCTTGCTTTCATCAAGCTTCTTCTCAGCAAACCGGACATTCTGCTTCTGGACGAGCCGACCAACCATCTCGATATTTCTACCATTGAGTGGCTGGAGGATTATCTCCGCAACTACAAAAAAGCAGTTGTCATCGTATCCCATGACCGTATGTTCCTGGACAAAGTTGTCGATGTGGTATACGAGATCGAATATGGCGTACTGAAACGTTATCCGGGCAACTATACAAAGTTCATGGAGACGAAGCGCGTCAACTACGAAAAACAGAAAAAAGATTACGAACTTCAGCAGAAGGAAATCGCCCGTCTGGAACAGATCGTTGAAAAGTATAAAAACACACCAACGAAAGTTGCCATGACTCGTTCCAAATTAAAAGCGATCGAGCATATGGAAAAGATCGAATCTCCGGACCGTTTTGATACTGCCACTTTCCATGCAAACTTCAAACCAAATCGCGAGACCGGTAAGGAAGTTCTCCGTGTATCCAATCTGGAGATCGGTTATGACAAAGTTCTTTCTAAGGTAAACATGGAACAGTTCCGCAAACAGCGTATCGGTATCATCGGTGGTAACGGACTCGGAAAATCCACATTCTTAAAAACTTTGGTGGGTCAGCTTCCGCCATTGGGTGGTGAAGCCGCATTCGGCTATCAGGTCGATATCGGCTATTTCGATCAGCAGATGGCACAGTATAACAGTAACAAGACAGTTCTTGATGACTTCTGGGATGAATACCCGACTCTTGACCGTACAGAAGTACGCTCTTCTCTCGGTGCGTTTATGTTCAGCCAGGAAGAAGTATTTAAAAATGTCAATATGCTGTCCGGTGGTGAAAAAGTCCGCCTGGCTCTTTGCAAGATTTTTAAAACAAAACCAAACTTCCTGATCCTCGACGAGCCGACCAACCACATGGATATCGTCGGCAAAGAATCTCTGGAAGCAATGCTTCGTGATTTCCCTGGCAGTGTACTGTTCGTTTCCCACGACCGTTATTTTATCAAACAGATCGCAGATGCACTGTTGGTATTCGAAGATGGCGACGTTCAGTTCCTTCCGTACGGTTACGACGAGTATATGGAGAGAAAGAACGGTACATATGCGGCAAGTGTAGACCGTGATATCTTCGCCCAGAAAGAAGCTCAGGCAAAAGCTGCCAAAGCCGCTGCCGAAGCTGCAAGACTTGCAGCCGCTCCGGTTCAGGTTCAGAAAGGTAAAGAATCTTACGCACTCGGAAAAGAAGTTTCCAGATTGGAAAAGAAAGTTAAGAAAGCAGAAGAACAGGTAGCTGCTATTGAAAAAGCTCTGGAGGCTAAGAAAGCCGAACTCCTTCTCCCGGAATATGCAAGCAGTTATTCCAAACTCAGTGAAATCTCCGAACAGGTAGAAGAACTTGAGATGGAACTCCTGACTGCCATGGAAGAATGGGAAAGCCTGGAGCAGCAGCTGAGTGAGTTGAAGGAAAGTTAAGCGTGAGGTTGATGTAGTAACCTTTGCAACAAAAGTCCCGGGATTGATAAGAATTTCGTCATGAAACTCTTGTTTATCCCGGGACTTTTTGGATTTTTATGATTGATGCATCGGCGAGAATCCCATGCGTGGTGCGTTTTTATGTGATTTTCTTCTCCCTAACAGGTTCATCTGTCCAGTCTGGGATGCTGACCTCTACTGCTTTATTTGTTTTGACGATTGAGGTTTTGTATCTCAGATACGTATTCTCAATCTTCCGGGTACAAAATCAGTTCAGAATGTATGGATTTCGGTAAGATTCTCGCTTGATTGTACCTGAATTGAAGGAAATCATTTTCCGGTTATCTCGGAGCTGCTTTGTCAATAAGGTTTACTCCATCAAATCCACACTTTAGAAAGGTAAAAACGTCCACCCCACTGCCAAAAACACTGCCGGCAGAAGGTTCGCCACTTTTACTTTTTTGCCCCAGATCAGGTTGACACCGACGCAGAAGATCAACATGGAACCGGTCAGGGACATATTGGAAAGTGCCTGTTCTGTCATCAGTGGTTCTACCATTCTTGCCAAAAGAGTAATGGATCCCTGGAACAATCCTACGGGGATTGCGGAGAAAATACAGCCCTTGCCCATAGAAGCTGTCATGATCATGATGATGATCAAGTCGAGCACTGCCTTCGCTGCCAAGATGGAATAATCACCTGTGATTCCGTCAGTGATAGATCCAACTACTGCCATCGCTCCGATACAAACAGTTAGCGAAGCACTGACAAAACCATCTACAAAGGAAGAATCACCTTCACTCTTTGTTTTTTTCTTCAGCCATACACCAAATTCTTCCATGTGGCGATCGATGTCCAGCCATTCTCCGATCAATGCACCTACTGCAAAGCAAGCAATCATCATCATAGAGCCTGTGGTTGTAAGTCCGTCTTCTGTCACCACCAGCATTTCTTCCATGCATCCGCCAATTCCAAGAAATAATACACAAAGCGCAGCCGCACTCATCAGGGTATCCTGGAATCTCTGCTTCATCTGCTTTCCAAAAAGTAATCCAAATAAACCACCAACAATAATTCCAATAACGTTAATGATCGTTCCCATACCTATCATATCGATCTTCCTCATATGTATAAATTTAAGCCTAAATGCTCCGAACCATCATGCTCATTTTATTATTCTAATATATTCTCAATCTAAAATCCAGTTCGAAATCACTTCTCTTACTGTTCCGTTCCTACAATCTCTACATTGTTATAATAATACTTCAACAGTTCTTCGTATGTACTTCCTTCTTTGGCCATTTCATTGGCGCCAAACTGTGCAAATCCGTATCCGTGTCCGATCCCTTTACAAATAACACGAATTTTCCCATCCAATTGCTCGAAAGAATAACAAGAGGATGCCAGTCCCAACGCATATTGGATTTCCTCTCCGGTATAGGTTTTCTGACCTACCTGCACTTGCTTTACATATCCGGCTCCGTCGCGTTCCACGATCTGGATCCCCTCCCCATCTTTCAACTCCTCTTCAACAACGGTTAAGGCCCCCGGGATTTCATTGATCTTCTTAACGAATTCTTTAATTTCAAACATCGGCATACTGCGAAATGTTTCTGCCAACAAATCCCCAGGGCTCTCCTTTTGCTTCAGATAAGGAACATCTTCTCCATAACTTCTGGTTATTCCCGATGATGCATAGCAAAACAAGGGCTCGATCAATTTTCCATCATATAAAAGATACAGACCAGCTGTCGCATCTACCGCGTTCTTTAATTTTGCCAGCATCGTCGGATACTCCATTTCTCCCCACAACACCTTCATCTGCTCCGTACTGAGCGCATCCATGTCCAACTCTTCTTCATAGATTTCTTGGCGTTGTTCGCTTAGACCGTAAATATAGGTACGGGCAATAATCGCTTGCGCTTTTAGTGTTTCCACCTCAAAATCTGCCGGGATCTGTGCTGCCAGAACATGTACCAAATATTCTTCTGTTGAAACAGCACGATTCTCTTTCATACTCTCTATGATCACCTTTCCGTTTGTATACGTTTCTTTCCCCTTCACTCTGCCTGTCCACGCCAGTGTTGTGATATAAGGGAACATGATCATGAAAGTCAACCAAAATAAACACCGACGCATAAAAGAACCCACCTCATAAACTTTATTAAAGTCTATGAAATGGGTTCATTTTTTAGAACGAATCTAGTCCGTTGTTATTATTATTTCTTTAACTCAACTGTAATCTTCTCGAGTTTCCAGATATCATCAACGTACTGCTGGATTGTACGGTCAGCGGAGAACAGACCGGAGCTTGCTGTGTTAAGCATAGCTGTTCTTGCCCACCACTTCTCGTCGCGGTACATCTCGTCAATCTTCTTATGAGCATCTGCGTAGGAACGGAAATCCTTCAGGATGAAGTATGTGTCCGCACGGTCGCTTGCAAATGTATTGAGAAGAGAGTTGTAAAGATCGCGGAATAATTCCGGATCCTGCGGAGCGAAGTAGCCATTGATCAGCTGCATAAGCACGCGACGGATCTCCTGATCGTTGTTGAAGATCTCCATCGGATCGTAGCCACCATTCTTCTCCCACTCCATGATCTCGTCGGAGGAAGCACCGAAGATGAACATGTTCTCTTTGCCAACTTCCTGAGACATCTCAACGTTAGCACCATCCATTGTACCGATTGTAAGAGCACCGTTTAACATGAACTTCATGTTACCTGTACCGGAAGCCTCTTTGGATGCTGTGGAGATCTGCTCAGATACATCTGCAGCTGCAAAGATCATCTCAGCGTTGGATACGCGGTAGTCCTCGATGAATACAACTTTGATCTTGCCGCCGATGGACTTATCGTTATTGATAACATCAGCAACAGCGTTGATCAGCTTGATTGTAAGTTTTGCTCTCTTATAACCAGCAGCAGCTTTTGCACCGAAGATGAATGTTCTCGGAACCATATCCATGTTCGGGTTGTCTTTTAACTGGTTGTAGAGGTACATAACGTGAAGGATGTTCATGAGCTGACGTTTGTACTCATGTAATCTCTTAACCTGAACATCGTAGATGGAGCGCGGGTTGATCTCAACACCGTTGTGCTCTTTGATGTACTCTGCAAGACGAAGCTTGTTCTGGTACTTGATGTTCATGAACTCCTGCTGAGCCTTCTCATCGTCGATGAATACTTTTAATTTGCTGAGCTGGGACAGATCTGTGATCCACTCGCTGCCGATCTTGTCTGTTACCCATGCTGCAAGCTGCGGGTTACCGTGAAGTAAGAAACGTCTCTGTGTGATACCGTTTGTCTTGTTGTTGAATTTCTCCGGCATCATCTCGTAGAAATCTCTTAACTCACGTTTCTTTAAGATTTCTGTATGAAGACCAGCTACACCGTTAACGGAGAAGGAACCTGCGATCGCAAGGTGAGCCATGTGAACCTGTCCATCGTAAACGATAGCCATTTTCTTGATTTTCTCCTGGTTGTCCGGGTAAGCTTTCTTAATCTGATCGATGAAACGACGGTTGATCTCTTCTACGATCTGGTAGATACGCGGAAGAAGACGGGAGAAGAGCTCGATCGGCCATTTCTCAAGAGCCTCAGCCATGATTGTATGGTTTGTATACGCACATGTCTTTGTTGTAACTTCCCATGCCTCATCCCATGTAAGACCTTCTTCGTCGATGAGGATACGCATTAACTCAGCAACTGCTACTGTCGGATGTGTATCGTTCAGCTGGAATGTAGCCTTCTCGTAGAATTTCTTGATGTCGTCATGATTCTCTTTGTATTTTGCAACTGCTCTCTGTACGCTTGCAGAGATGAAGAAGTACTGCTGTTTTAAACGAAGTTCTTTACCAGCATAGTGGTTGTCGTTCGGATACAGAACCTCAACGATTGTCTTAGCAAGGTTTTCCTGCTCAACTGCCTTCTGGTAGTTACCCTTATCGAAGTCAGCAAGGTTGAATGTATTTACCGGCTGAGCATCCCAGATACGTAAGGAGTTAACAACGTTGTTGCCATAACCTACGATCGGAATATCATACGGGATAGCCATTACGGACTGGTAACCCTTCTGAACGAAGTTGTTCTTTGTACCATCCCAAACTGTCTCTACATAACCGCCGAATTTAACTTCTGTTGCGTACTCAGCACGACGGATCTCGAACGGATATCCATCTCTTAACCACTCATCCGGTACCTCGATCTGGTAACCGTCTCTGATCTGCTGTTTAAACATACCGTAACGGTAGCGGATACCGCAGCCGTATGCCGGATAGCCAAGTGTAGCAAGGGAGTCGAGGAAACATGCTGCAAGACGGCCAAGACCACCGTTACCAAGAGCCGGGTCTCTCTCCTGATCTTCGATCGCGTTTAAATCGAAGCCAAGTTCTTTTAATGCGTCTGCAACGTCTTTGCTCTCACAAAGGTTGATGATGTTGTTGCCAAGGAAACGTCCTGTTAAGAATTCCATAGACATGTAGTATACGATCTTTGCGTCGTTTTTGTCATATTCCTTGTGTGTTGCGATCCATCTGTCGATGATCATGTCTTTGATGGCAAGGGACACAGCCTGGTATACCTGCTGCGGTGTTGCCTCGTCGATTGTTTTACGGTATAAACTTTTTACGTTATATACGACGTCTTTTTTGAACGCTTCCTTATCAATTCTGTAGTTCACGGTCAAAATCCTCCTGTTTCTTGTTTACACGGTCCCGTCGTTTTTTCCTTCGGGACCGTTTCTGTTGCCTTACATTTGGTTTTTTATTATTTTGTCACTTTCGCTACGCCGAGCATTACGTCTTCGCCGTTGATGTTCCATTCTTTTGTATAACCCTTCATTTCTCCAAGGGTGATGCTGTCTGCTAATACTTCTTCTTTCAGCTCTTCTGCGTATTTCTTAATAATTTCTGCGATTGTTTCATTTTTATCTACGTATACGTAAATGTGGTCCATAACCTCGAAGTCAGCTTCTTTTCTCATTGTCTGTACTTTGGAGATGATCTCTCTGTAGAAGCCTTCTTCCAGAAGTTCCGGAGTCATCTGTGTATCCAGAACAACTGTGATGGTGTTGTCACCTTCGGAAACGAAGCCCTCTGTCTGAGCCATGTCGATGAGAAGGTCTTCTTTTGTAAGAACAACCTGTTCGCCGCCAAAGTCAAATGTGAGAGCACCTGTCTCATTTAATGTATCCATAGCCGCATTGCCATCTAACTCTGTAAGGGCTTTTCTGATGTTGCCGAGCTGTTTGCCGTATTTCGGACCAACAGTCTTCAGCTGCGGTTTGAATGTATAGGATGTGAATGCACGTACATCATCTGTAAACTCTACAGATTTTACGTTTAACTCATCCTCGATGATCTCCTGGTAGAACTCTGCAAGTGCTTCCGGAGCCTTCACGAACATCTTGCCGATCGGCTGACGGTTCTTGATATTGGCTGTGTTTCTTGCTGCACGGCCCATAACAACGATCTTGAGAACCTCATCCATGTGTGCTTCTAACTCTTTGTTGATCATTTCTTCATGAACAACCGGGAAGTCGCAAAGGTGGATACTCTCAATTGCATTTGCATCGATGCTTCTAACCATGTTCTGGTAGATCTCTTCTGTCATGAACGGTACCATCGGAGCTGCTGTCTTGGAGATTTCTACAAGAGCAGTGTAAAGTGTCATGTAAGCATTGATCTTATCCTGCTCCATGCCCTTCGCCCAGAAACGCTCACGGCTTCTTCTTACATACCAGTTGGACATATCATCTACGAACTCCTGAAGCGCTCTTGCAGCCTCCGGGATTCTGTAGTTCTCAAGGTCGTAGTCTACTTCCTTGATTGTGGAATTTAACTTGGAAAGGAGCCACTTATCCATTACGGAAAGTTTCTCGTAATCCAGTGTATACTTTGTTGCATCGAAGTTATCGATATTTGCGTAAAGTACGAAGAATGCATAAGTGTTCCAGAGTGTTCCCATGAACTTTCTCTGGCCTTCCATTACAGCCTTACCGTGGAAACGGTTCGGTAACCACGGAGCACTGTTGATGTAGAAATACCAACGGATCGCATCTGCACCGTATTTCTCGAGTGCCTCGAACGGGTCAACTGCGTTTCCTTTGGACTTACTCATCTTCTGACCGTTTTCATCCTGAACGTGACCTAATACGATAACGTTCTGGTACGGCGGCTCGTTGAATAACAGAGTGGATTCTGCAAGCAGGGAGTAGAACCATCCACGAGTCTGGTCAACCGCCTCAGAAATGAACTGAGCCGGGAACTGCTGCTCGAATAAATCCTTGTTTTCAAACGGATAGTGGTGCTGAGCGAACGGCATTGCACCGGAGTCGAACCAACAGTCAATAACTTCCGGTACACGGTGCATTTCTTTACCGCAATCCGGACATGTGATTGTCACTGCGTCGATGTGCGGACGATGAAGCTCAACGCCGCCTTCCGGATAATTGTTGCTCATGCTCTTTAATTCTTCACGGCTGCCGATGCAATGCATATGACCGCACTCACACGCCCAAACCGGAAGTGGTGTTCCCCAGTAACGGTTTCTGGAGATACCCCAGTCCTGAACATTCTCTAACCAGTCACCGAAACGGCCTTTACCGATAGATTCCGGGATCCAGTTGATCTTGTTGTTATTTCTGATCAGGTCATCTTTCACTGCTGTCATCTTGATAAACCAGGACTCACGCGCATAGTAAATGAGCGGAGTGTCACATCTCCAGCAGTGCGGGTAGCTGTGCTCGAATACCGGTGCTTCGAATAACAGACCGTTCTCTCTTAATGCTTTTAAGATCATCGGATCTGCATTCTTACAGAATACGCCTGCGAACTCTGTCTCAGCTGTCATCTCACCTTTACCGTCAACAAGCTGTACGAACGGAAGATCATACTTACGACCTACCTGAGCATCGTCCTCACCGAATGCCGGTGCGATATGAACAACGCCTGTACCGTCTGTTAATGTTACGTAATCAGCACATGTTACATAGTATGCTTTCTTGTTCTGTTTTTTGCAGATATCAAGAGCATAGTTGAATAACGGCTCGTACTCCTTGTACTCCAGGTCTTTACCTGTGCATGTCTCAAGGATCTCGTAAGCCGGTGTACCGTTTTCCTTGTCAGCAAGCTTTCCAAGAACGGTATCTAAAAGTGCCTCAGCCATGTAATAAACATTGCCGTCAGCAGCTTTTACTTTTGCGTAAGTCTCTTTCGGGTTTACGCAGAGAGCCACGTTACTCGGCAGAGTCCACGGAGTTGTGGTCCATGCCATAATGTAAGCGTCCTCATCTTTTGCTTTGAAGCGAACCACTGCAGAACGTTCTTTTACGTCCTTGTAGCCCTGAGCTACTTCGTGGCTGGAAAGCGGAGTTCCACAGCGCGGGCAGTACGGAACGATCTTGAATCCTTTGTAAAGGAGACCTTTGTTCCAGATTTCTTTTAATGCCCACCACTCGGACTCAATGTAGTTGTCATGGTAAGTTACATATGGGTCATCCATATCGGCCCAGAAACCAACGGTGCCGGAGAAGTCTTCCCACATGCCTTTGTATTTCCAAACACTTTCCTTACAGTACTCGATGAACGGCTCAAGACCATACTGCTCGATCTGCTCTTTTCCGTCTAAGCCTAACATCTTCTCGACTTCCAGCTCAACCGGAAGTCCGTGTGTGTCCCAGCCGGCTTTACGCGGAACCATGTAGCCCTTCATTGTACGGTATCTCGGGATCATATCCTTGATAACACGTGTCAGAACATGGCCAATGTGCGGCTTACCGTTAGCTGTTGGCGGTCCGTCATAGAATACGTACGGAGTACCTTCTTTTCTGCTTTCGATACTCTTTTCGAAGATCTTCTGGTCTTTCCAGAATTTCTCGATCTGTTTTTCTCTGTCTACAAAATTTAAATCTGTTGACACTTTCTGGTACATGACACATTTCCTCCAATCTTGTTTTGTGCGCTGCTTTCTCCTCACAGCGCTGTCGTTTGTGCGAATGAACCGGATTTCTCGTCTCCGGCAACCATCATTCGCCGGTGTGTCGTATGCGTTTTATTCTATAAAAAAACGTCCTGTTAAACTTGCAACAGGACGAAACTATAGACTCGTTTTAACCACCTATTACTGCATACCGACATATGAGTTCTTTTTAACGGTAGAAAACCGGGCCAGCTTACTTCAAAACGGTTCAGCCGCCAGCTCAGGAGTGATCTTCCATCTGCATCCGGCACCGGGCTCTCACCATCCCCGGCTCGCTTTGGCGTTCACACAGATCTACTGTCTCCATCAATGCTTTTTAAAAATATACTTCGAGCGATATCATTATAATGAGAAACCACCGCAAAGTCAAGGTTTTCACCTCTGAAAAAGCCTTGTTTTCCAAGCTTTTTGGCAGTTTCGTTGAGTTTTGCGCTATTTCTTTTCCACATTAATTCTGCATCATTTTAAAGCCAAATATTTTATTGTTAATTAATTAACAACAAATTTGCCTTTTTCCATTTCTATGTTATAATAGTTACAATAGTGTTATATTTTCACAAAGGGGAAGTAATATGGAAAGAATTATGAGTTCTCGTAACCTGACACAGTTAACTGATTTCTATCAGCTCACGATGATGCAGGGCTACTTTTTTTCAAAAGATGTAAATGAAACTGTCGTATTCGATGCCTTCTACCGCTCCAATCCAAACGGAAACGGATATGCGATCGCATGTGGACTCGACCAGGTGATTGATTATATTAAGAATCTTCATTACACACAGGAGGATATCGAATATCTTCGCAAAACCGGCTATTTCCGCGAGGAGTTCTTAACTTACCTGGCTGACTTCCGTTTTACAGGCGATATTTACGCGCTTCCGGAAGGAACTGTCATGTTCCCGCATGAGCCGTTTATTAAAGTAATCGCTCCGATCATGGAAGCACAGCTGATCGAAACAGCAATCCTGAACATTGTAAACCACCAGTCTCTGATCGCTACAAAAGCAAGCCGTGTTGTTCATGCTGCACGTCCGGACGGCGTTATGGAGTTTGGCCTCCGTCGTGCCCAGGGTCCGGATGCAGGTATCTACGGTGCAAGAGCTGCTATGATCGGCGGATGTATCGGTACTTCCAATATCCTCGCAGGCGAGATGTTTGATGTTCCGATTCTCGGTACTCATGCCCACAGCTGGATCATGAGTTTCCCGGACGAGCTTACTGCATTCCGCACATATGCTGAATTATATCCGGATGCATGTATCCTTCTTGTAGACACATACGACACATTAAAATCCGGTATCCCGAATGCGATCAAAATATTCCAGGAAATGCGTGACAAAGGCATTAAATCCAAACGTTACGGTATTCGACTTGACAGTGGTGACTTGGCATACCTCTCCATCCGTGCAAAAGAGATGTTAGATGCTGCCGGATTTACAGATGCTGTTATCTCCGCATCCAACGATCTGGACGAAAACCTGATCATGTCCCTTAAGAACCAGGGCTCCACGATCAACTCCTGGGGTGTCGGTACTTCCATGATCACATCCAAGGACTGTCCGGCATTTGGCGGTGTTTATAAACTGGCTGCGATCTTAGATAAGGCGACTGGCGAATACATTCCGAAGATCAAATTATCCGAGAACATTGAAAAAATCACAAACCCGGGAAATAAAACAATCTATCGTATCTACGGAAAAGATAACAATAAGATCATCGCAGATTTGATCTGTCTTGCAGGCGAAACATTTGACGAGAGCAAGTCCCTTATGATCTTCGATCCGGTTCAGACTTGGAAAAAGACTATGCTCGCTCCGGGCACTTACACCATGCGTGAACTTCTTGTCCCGGTATTTAAAGATGGTGAATGCGTATACGAATCTCCGTCCGTTATGGAGATCCGTGCATACTGTCAGCAGGAAAAAGATACGTTATGGGATGAGACAAAGCGTCTCAGATATCCGCATGCTGTCCATGTCGATCTTTCTGACGCTCTGTACGATATGAAGCAGAACTTATTACACACTTACCAGAAATAACAGAAGGGATATCAATCAACAATGAGTGCAACAGATATTGCAAAATCCATTGATGTGAATTTAGACGTAATCGCGGCTGAAGCCACTGAAATTATTGAAGAATTAATCGAAACAGCAAAGATGAAACCGGGCCAGATCATGGTGATCGGATGCTCCTCCAGCGAGATCGCATCCCACGTGATCGGATGCTACTCCAGCAAAGAGGTTGGTGAAACTGTTTTCAATGCGCTTCACAGCGTAGCAAAAAAACACCAGATCTACCTTGCAGCACAGTGTTGCGAACACTTAAACCGTGCGATCATCATCGAAGAAGAAGCTGCTGAGAAATACGGTCTCGAGATGGTGAATGTGAAACCGCAGTTAAAAGCAGGCGGTTCCTTCTCCGTTGCAGCATGGAACAATTTCTCTGCTCCGTGTGCGGTTGAAAAGATCCAGGCACATGCAGGTATCGACATCGGAGACACACTGATCGGCATGCACCTTCGTGCAGTAGCCGTTCCGGTAAGAACAAAGAGAAACTCCATCGGTTCTGCCCATGTTGTATGTGCAAGAACAAGACTGAAATATATTGGTGGAGAAAGAGCGATCTATCAGTAAATCAAAACATTTAAAACAAATAACCCTCCCATAACGAATGTTATGAGAGGGTTTTCTTTTATTTCATCTTTGCGATCAGTTTCTTGTAAATATGCTCCACCATCCAAGTTTCATTGGATACCTCCAAAGCTTCTTCCAATGTCCACCACTTCACAGCCTGGTTTTCATCTTCTTTTACGATTAGCTCTTCATTCTCGTCTGCCTCTGCCAGGAATGTCAGATTGAAATGCAAATGGCTTGGTACGTATTTTCCACGTTTGACATGCCCCTTTACGTGTAAGGTTTCCAGACTCAGAATCTCCGGACTGACTAATCTGGCAAATTTTACTCCGGTTTCCTCCTGAAGTTCACGCATCGCTACCGCGCATAAATCTTCTTCTCCATCTGCGTGTCCGCCAATCCATGCCCAGGAATCATAAAGATTGTGATATACCATCAGTGTTTTGGTACGTTCTTTGTTCACAGTCCAAATAGATGCTGTAAAATGTGCGATCTGATTGTCACGGAACAAATAATCCTGATACTTCTCCATAAACAGAAGCATTTGTTCTTTATCGCATGTTTCTTGTTCATTTACCGGCTGATAATCCTTGATCAATTCATATAAATTCATTTTTCTGCACGCTCCTCTGAAAGTATTTTTGAAAGCATCTCCTGACCAAATCGATGGGAATCGCAAATCTCTGCATATAAATGCTCATAAAACTCTTGCGCTGCTTTTTTACGAGAGGCAGCCAACTCCGTCCCCTTTCGAGTCAGAAATTTTGAATATAAATTCTCAAGTTTAAATTTGTACTCTTTGAAAAAAGAGGCTTCTCCGTCGTATGTTCCATCAGACACCATACCATCCGGCGTTACAAAATATAATGGCTCACCAATCTCTCCGGTATAAAGAAGTGT
>JAFYOD010000100.1 GCA_017556515.1 Lachnospiraceae bacterium | reverse complement strand
GGAAACGTTTTGTTCGCAGGAATGATAAAGAACCTCTTCTGCAGACGGTTCATGTCCTAGTAGGTTCAGGATACTTCCCTGGTGTGTGAAACTCATATCGGCAGTAATGACCGGATAGGAGAGAACGGTTGCATGAACCGGTTTGCTTTCCGGAAATACTTCGCGAACTTCCGGTGTATCAAATTTTGTTGCATAGCTGGCTGTGAGATGTCCGCCGGCGGAAAATCCCATCAGAGCAATTTTAGATGTGTCACAGTTCCATTCCTCTGCATGCTGATGGATCAGTTCCATGACAGCCGCAACTTCACGAACCTGAGTCGGGTAGCGATGTGGGGCAACCGAATAAGTCAGCACGAATACGTTGTATCCTTCCGGAAGAAAGTGCAGTGCGATCACTTCGGATTCACGCTGGCTGCAGAAACCATAACCACCGCCCGGACAGATGACCATGCAAGGACGCTTTTTATGTTCCCAGCCCATTTCAGACATATTATATGGGAGGTAGATCTCTAATGTAGGATCAGCTCCGTTGGAACCGAGGATCGGAAAGTGTTGCTTGAGATGTATCAATTCATGTTTCATAAGATAATTCCTCCCAGGATTTCATTATTATTATTTTATCATCGGAAGAATAAGTGCGTCAATCTGATGGAAAGGAAATGTGGGAAATAAGGACAAAATAGTCAAAACTTGTCGAAAAAGCTTGACGTTTCCGAAAAAGTAGTGCAAACTGTTATAGATAGTATTAAAAACTACATTGTTAGATTGGGGATAAATTATTATGGTAAGAATTATTACAGACTCTTCTACATTATACACCATTGATCAGGCGCAGGAAAAAGGCTTTGATGCAGTTCCGTTAAATATCGTGATCGGTGACTGGGATGGCAAGGACCTTCACATGGACTACGACCGTTTCTATAACACAATCGCATCCGGCAAGCACCCGCAGTCTTCTCAGCCGTCCATCGGTGATGTAGTAGATGCATTCGAGAAATATCCGGAAGATGAGATCATCAACATCTCCATGGCTGACGGCCTTTCCGGTACATATCAGAGTGCCTGCGGTGCACGTGAAATGGTAGATAACAAAGAGAACATTACAGTTATCAACTCCAGAACACTCTGTGGCCCGCACCGTTATATGGTAACAGAGGCTCAGAAGATGAAAGAAGAAGGAAAATCCGCACAGGAGATCATTGACTGGGTAGTGAAAAAGTCTTATGAGACAGATTCCTGGCTGATCCCGCAGGATTTCGGTTTCTTAAGAAGAGGCGGACGTATGACTCCGACAGCAGCAGCGATCGGTTCCGTTCTTAAGTTAAAACCGGTTCTCTGCCTTACAGAGGATTGCAAGAGATTAGATAAATTTGCGATCAAGAGAACATTCTCCAGTGCAGTAAAAGCGATTCTTGACAGCTTAAAAGACAAGCCGTTCGGAAGTGACTACATCTTCTATGTAGTACATGCACGTGCATTCAAAGATTGTGATACTGCAGTAGCATTGATCAAAGAGTACTTCCCGGAAGTTACAATTGAAACATACGAGCTGAGCCATGCATTCATCACACAGGGCGGTCCGGCTTGCGTAGCGATCCAGTATATTAAAAAATAAGAATGATATCAAAGCAGACAGGAAAACGTTGGTTTTTGTGTCTGCTTTTTTTGAATAAATACGAAAGCTATGTTATACTGTAGCTGAATGGTTAAAAACATTGTAATGTAAGGAAGAGAAGAGCTATGGAAGCATTTTACTATAATCAGATGTCAAAGGTGGAGCAGGCGGTCTACCATGCGATGAAAACCGGTTTTTCAGAAATGGCCACGTCCTTTTTAGTGCCTCGTGTTGAAGGAAAGGTGCTGGGAGATGTGTTTATGCGCATGCGTCTGGATCATCCGGAGATTTTCTATGCAGTAACGTTTAAATATCGTTCCTACCGGGATTCCAATAATCTGGAAATTATTCCGGAATATTTGTTTGAGAAATCCAAGGTCAAAGACCATCAGAAGGCTATGAAGGCCCGTGTAGAAAAACTGGTTCGACCGGCTGCAAAGATGAGTGAAAAAGAAAAAGAACAGTATATTCATGATTTTATCTGTCAGAATGTGCATTATGATAAGCTGAAAAAAGCGTATTCTCATGAAATCATTGGTCCGCTTGGTCAAGGTGTTGGTGTTTGTGAAGGTATTGCTAAGACAGTAAAGATTTTGTGTGATAATCTAGGCATCTGGTGTATTATTGCGATCTCGGAGGCAAATCCGGAAAAGCAGATCAAATACCGTCACGCATGGAATATTGTAAAGATTGATGGAAAATATTATCACTTAGATGCAACTTTTGATAACTCTCTTGGAAAAGGTGTTCCGGAAATCCGATACGACTATTTTAATCTGGATGACTCCAAAATGTTTCGAGATCATGAGCCGGTAATCTGGAACGTTCCGGCCTGCACGGATGGAGATTCTTTTTATTATAAAGAGAAGAAGATTTCTTTTACAAAGGTAGAAGAGGTGAAAAAACGTGCGCTTCAGGCGGCAAAAAAAGGCAAGCCGTTTATTTTCCATTGGAGAGGCGGTTATCTGACAAAGGAGATATTGAAAGAGTTGCTGGAAGCTCTTACAGAAGCTGCAACAGAAAAGGGGCGCTATCTTCGTGTCAGTTTAAACTGGCCACAGGCTGTACTGCATGCGGAATTTTCCGAGATCATTCCGGAGCAGGCAGTTGTGATGGAAGAAGCTAACGAGGGTGAACAGTTATAAGCGGAGGTGTGAAATATGGGATTTTTCCAGAAAAAAACACCATTAGAAAAAGAGTGGGAGAAACTCATGAAAGAGGAACGGAAGTTCTTACTTTCCCGAGCAGAGAAAAAAGATACATTTCTAAATCAAAAGTTAGAACAACTGGTTCCAGAAAAACTGCAGGGTACTCTGGATACAGCGTTTGCAAAAGCGTTTGGTGTTGTTTTTGAAAAAGGAACCGGAGTGATCGAAAAGACCTACAACAAAGGAAAAATGGAACAGGATTTTCAGATCAACCAGTTCACATCTGATATTAAAAAGGATGCAAGGTCATTAAAGAAGTTCTCAAAGAAGGCGAAGCAATCAGGAAAAGTAAATCTTCTGGTATCCGGTGCTGCAGGTGTCGGTATGGGCGTGTTGGGCGTAGGGATCCCGGATATTCCGGTATTTATCGGAATGGTATTAAAATCGGTTTATGAGATTGCGCTAAGCTACGGATATCGGTATGACACACCGGAAGAACAATATTATATTTTACTGTTGATCGAAACTGCAGTTTCTCGCGGGAGAGAGTTGATAGAACGAAATCAGGAGATTGATGAGTATATCAAAAAGGGACAAATGCCGGAACCGTATAATCGTGAGACGCAGATCAAATTGACATCAGCAATGTTATCCAAGGAACTGCTGTACATGAAATTTCTTCAGGGTGTTCCGGTTGTGGGAGCGGTCGGCGGAGCCTATGATATGGTATATTTGAAGCAGATTACAGAATATGCCAATATGAAATATAAGCGTCGTTTCCTGACAAAAAAGCGGATGGAATCGTAACAATTTTTGTTTACAGATTTTTTGTGTTATGTTATAATGACCTCTGTATGAACAAAAATAATGTCCGGTAGTAGTTTCAAATTACCGGAGCAGACAATAAGAAATACGAAAAGGATGGTTTTTGCAATGGCAACTTTACTTGAAAACTGGAGAGGTCTCGCATACGGCGACGGTCTCGATAATAAACAGCAGGAAAATCTCTGGAGAGGTTACTTCACAATCGAGAAAGGTATCTACGAGCAGATCCTTGCTAACCCGACAGAGGTTGTAGAAGGCACAGTGAAAGAGCTCGCTGAGAAATATGATACAGAAGTTCTTATCATGACAGGTTTCTTAGATGGTATCAACGAGAGCTTAAAAGGTTACGCAAACCCGATCGAAACAATGGATGAGAACACAGTTGTTAAGATCGAAATTGACCCGGAGAAACTTTACTACAACATGGTAGAAGCAAAAGCTACATGGCTTTACGAGCTTCCGCAGTGGGATGCAATCCTCACAGCTGAGAAGAGAGCAGAGCTTTACAAAGAGCAGAAAGCTTCCGGTACAGTTCGCCGTGAGGCAGTAAAAGTTTACCCGAACGATCCGTGTCCGTGCGGAAGCGGTAAAAAGTACAAAAAGTGCTGTGGCCGTAATAAGTAATGATTTTTGACGGACAAGCCATTACCTGTTATGTGGGTAGTGGCTTTTTCCTTATTTTAGAATAACTCTCTGGGAGGCTCGGAAATGGAAGCATATACCGGTTTTGCAGCTGTCTATGATACATTTATGGACAACATTCCGTATGCGGAGTGGTGTAAGTATCTGACAGGACTTTTAAAAGAACATGGAGTAGAAGATGGTCTGGTACTGGATCTTGGATGTGGCACCGGCAGTCTTACGGAACTTCTGGCCGAGGAAGGCTACGATATGATCGGAATCGATTATTCGGAAGAGATGCTGGAACTGGCGATGGAAAAGAAATATGAATCCGGGAAAGACATTCTGTATCTTTGCCAGGATATGAGAGAGTTCGAACTTTACGGTACGGTAGCTGCTGTAGTCTCGATCTGTGACTGTATGAACTACGTTACCGAGTATGAAGATCTGACGGAGGTGTTCCGCCTGGTCAACAATTACCTCGATCCAAACGGTATTTTTATTTTCGATATGAACACCGAGTATAAGTATTCGGTTGTAATGGGTGATACGACCATTGCAGAGGACCGTGAGGATTCCAGCTTTATCTGGGAGAACCAGTATGAGGCGGAGGAAAAGATCAACATTTATGATCTTTCTATTTTCGTGAGAGAAGAAGATGACCTTTACCGTAAGTATCACGAGACACATTATCAGAGAGCTTATTCCCTGGATGAAGTGAAGGCAGCGATCAAAGAGGCAGGTATGGAGTTTGTGACTGCATACGATGCATTTACGAAAGACGCACCGAAGCCGACCAGTGAGCGTATCTACGTGATCGCAAGAGAACGAGGAAAACTTGCACAGTAAAGAGTGTCATTGATGTTTAGATAGTAGTATAGAGAGGTTTGAGTAATATGACAGATTATATTATCCGTGCGACAGCTGCCGAAGGTCAGGTAAGAGCGTTTGCGGCTGTGACAAGAGATATGGTTGAAACTGCCAGAGACTTTCACAATGCGAGCCCGGTAGCGGCAGCAGCACTTGGCCGTCTTCTGACTGCAGGTGCGATGATGGGTGTTATGATGAAAGGTGAAAAAGACCTTCTGACACTTCGTATTGAGTGTCAGGGACCGATCGAAGGTCTTATCGTAACTGCAAATGCTGCAGGTGATGTAAAGGGCTATGCATTCAATCCGGATGTTATGCTTCCGGCAAATGAACAGGGTAAATTAGACGTTGGCGGTGCTTTAGACCTTGGCGTTTTAAGTGTAGTAAAAGATATCGGATTAAAAGAGCCGTATATCGGTCAGACAATCCTGATCACAAGTGAGATCGCAGAAGATTTAACATATTATTTTGCAAACTCTGAGCAGGTTCCGTCTTCCGTAGCACTTGGTGTACTGATGAACAAAGACAATACCGTTCGTCAGGCCGGTGGTTTTATCATCCAGCTTCTTCCGGGAGCTACAGATGAGCTGATCGATAAGCTTGAGAAACGTCTCGGCGAGATCACATCCATTACATCCCTTCTGGATGCAGGTAAGACTCCGGAGGAGATCCTTGAGTATCTTCTTGGCGATTTTGATCTCGAGATCCTTGATAAGCTTCCGACAAGATTCCACTGTGACTGTACAAAGAATCGTGTAGAAAAAGCACTGATCAGTGTCGGAAGAAAAGAACTTCAGGAAATGATCGATGACGGTAAGACAATCGAATGTGGATGCCAGTTCTGTAATAAGGTTTACACATTTGACGTAGAAGAGTTAAAGGAAATGCTTGAAAAAGCAACCAGACCATAATTGAATCAGAAACAAAAATGGGCTGTTGCGAAACACATCGTCTCGCACCGGCCCATTTCTGTAATCCCGTTTGCTGTACTATATTTATACTAACTCTTTGTTTAGATAAATGGCACAATAAGGAACGGCAAATTATAATTTGGTTACGTTTACTGCCTGCGGTCCTTTAGCTCCTTCGATCACGTCGAACTCAACTTCTGCACCTTCGTCCAGAGTTTTGAAGCCTTCCATGTTAAGACCGGAGTAATGAACGAATACATCGTTTCCAGCTGCATCGCAGATGAAGCCGTAACCTTTCTGGTTGTTGAACCACTTAACTGTACCTTTCATTTTCGATACCTCCGAATTTTTACGTGCTATAGTATTTACTATAGCTTGCATTTAAGATACCATATTTTGGAGGCAATGTCAAACCGAATCGAGGGGTAGAATTTGTAATTTGTTTCAAAAAAGGTGAAAATAGATTCATAATGATGAAAGAAAAAATGAATTTTCAAGACAAAACGATAAACAATGCATGTAAGCATTTTATAACAATTACTCACCATAAATGGGTGGTAATGAAAGGCTGTTTCCGCGTTGGACTCTTTAAACAGGGATTACTGCATGATATGTCTAAATACTCATGGGCAGAGTTTAAGACCGGTGTACAGTATTATCAGGGAAACAGAAGTCCAAATGCAGCAGAGAAGGAAGAGAAAGGATATTCTTCCGCATGGCTGCACCATAAGGGAAGAAACAAACATCATTTTGAATACTGGATGGATGTTGCAATGAAAAAAGATAACTGGAAAGTGATCGGTGTAAAAATGCCGGTTAACTATCTGACAGAAATGGTGATGGACCGCATTGCAGCATGTAAGATCTATCAGGGTAAAAACTATACGGATGATATGCCGTACGCATATTTTGAGCGCAGTAAAGAATATATTACCATGCATCCGGAAACAAAAGAGATGTTGGATAAGATCCTGATGATGTTAAAGGAGAAAGGCGAAAAGAAGACATTTGCATTTATTCGTGAACTCCTGAAGAATGGAACTTATTAAATAAATAAACGAAAAAGAAAACCGCCCGTGCGGTCAGCGAAAAGACTGATCAGCGGGCGGTAAAAATATCTTTAAAGAGCCTGCGTACATAACGGCTTAATGTTTCGGTGTCGGAAAAGCAGTCCGGACAGAATTCGAAAAAGCAGGTCTTATCTTTACATGAGTTTTTAAAATCCGGTGTCCAAAAAGGTTCCGGCTGCGGAAGGAAAGTTCCGGATTTCTTGGTGTAACAGGTTTCTTTGGTTGCTTTTACTTTGGCATCCCGATCGACATATTCACCGACGCTTTTATGAATGGCGGTATCCTCGTAGATCAAGTAATAATAATCCTTGTAGTTTGGATAGTAATATTTCAGTGTTCCTTCATAGATCCGAATGGATAGCGTCAATATATTCTGCGCAGCTTTCAAGGTATAAGAAGGAACGGATGCACCAATGGATACCGGGAGTTTTGTGGCTTCGCTGCAGCAAAGAGTAAGAAGCAGTCTGGGTGTTTCTCCGGATACTTTTTTCATCTCGAGCAGAGAGAAATCCTGCTCAAAAAAGTCCGGATAATGGAGGATCGGGAGAAGTTTCGGCATACCTTTCAGATCATCTTCATTATGAAGCAGAAGAAGTTTTAAAAGATAAGGATCTTTTGTCTGAAGATATTCGGCATATACTTCGATCAGCTGTCCGCCGGTATATTTGTCATCTCGGTCGATACCTAAGAAGGATTCAATGGATTTTTGTTTAAGATTCTCCAGACCGAGATGTTTCTTGTACGGTTTGATCTTTTTGTAGATGTCTATACTTTCCAAGTGATCAAAAGAATGGGAAAGTTTTAAGGCATGACAACGTTTTTCGATAAAAGAAATATCGAAAGTATCTCCGTTGAAATGGACTAGTGTCCGGTAGTCTTTTGCAAAGTTAAAAAAGCTGTCGATGACCTCTGATTCAGCAGTTTTACTGTCTGCAAACCACTGGATAAAACGGGCAGATGTTTCGGAAAAATAAACACATCCGATCAAGTACACCTGGTTATAGTCACCGGAAAATCCGGTAGTTTCAATGTCAAAAAAAAGAAGTTCCTCGCGTTTTCCGAGATTGGAAAGAGGATAAGTTTCCTCAAATGTAAATTCTTTATCAATCTTGATCATAGCGTCTCCAAATTGTTTCGATTCTCTGATAGTATAAGGTGTTTTCTGTGATAAGTCAATCAAACAGAAAGTTTGTTCGATTCTTTTTTGTATGACTTGAAAAGAGTTTTGGACTATGGTATGATTCTCATAGCAGTCTGTTTATGGCTGGATGAGAGTATGACGGAGGATGAAAGCGTGATTTCATATGTAAAGGGATCTTTGGAAGAACGATATGAAGATTCAGTTGTGGTAGAAGCCGGTGGTATCGGATATCGGATCTTTGTACCGACTTCTGTGTTGGAAAATCTGCCAAAGACCGGAGAGACTGTTAAAATTTATACATATTTTAATGTGCGCGAAGATGCGATGAGTCTGTTTGGATTTTTGTCCAAACAGGATCTGGAGATGTTCCGTCAGCTTATTGGTGTCAATGGAGTGGGACCCAAGAGTGCACTTGGCATCCTTTCTGCACTGAGTCCGGATACACTGCGTCTGGCAGTGATCTCCGGAGATGCAAAAGCCATTTCCAAGGCTCCGGGTGTCGGAAGTAAGACAGCCCAGAGGATTATTTTAGATCTGAAAGATAAAGTAAAAGCTGAGGATATTCTGGATGGATTTACAGAGCCGGTTTCCGGACATACAGAAGGTTCCGATGTTGGAGCAGTTGGTAAAGAGGCGATCGAAGCTTTAACTGCGCTTGGTTATTCTGCATCTGAAGCTTCAGGTGTGGTGAAAAAAGTTACAATTACAGAATCAATGACAGCCGAGGATGTTTTAAAGGCAGCCTTAAAGCATCTGGCGTTTTTATAGGTAGGTTCCCATGAGTCGAAAAATTATCACTACGGAAGTGACAGAGGAAGATAAAAAGATCGAAGGATCTTTGAGACCTCAACATTTAGATGAATATATTGGCCAGGAAAAGATCAAGTCTACACTGAAGATCTTTATTGATGCTGCCAAAAACCGTGGGGAAGCTTTGGACCATGTTCTATTTTATGGACCTCCGGGACTGGGCAAGACAACTCTTTGCGGTATTATTGCCAATGAGATGGGAGTTAATATGAAGGTAACTTCCGGTCCGGCAATCGAAAAGCCGGGTGAGATGGCTGCAATTTTAAACAATCTCCAGGAGGGAGATGTGTTATTTGTGGATGAGATCCACAGATTGAATCGTCAGGTGGAGGAGGTTCTCTATCCTGCCATGGAG
>JAFYOD010000099.1 GCA_017556515.1 Lachnospiraceae bacterium | reverse complement strand
TTAGGATTTTATAAAGGAGAAAATGATTATGGGAAAAATTACAGTTACTCCGTGCGAGGTAGATGGAAAAGTGATCGAAGGTCTTTATGTGATCGAGCCGACTGTGTTTAAAGATGCACGTGGTTATTTCGTAGAGACATACAACCAGAATGATATGAAGGCAGCAGGTCTGGATATGGTATTTGTACAGGACAACCAGTCCATGTCCGTGAAAGGTGTTTTAAGAGGCCTTCATTTCCAGAAACAGTATCCGCAGGGTAAGCTGGTTCGTGCGATCCGCGGTTCTGTATTTGACGTAGCTGTTGACCTTAGAACAAACTCTGAGACATATGGCAAGTGGTATGGCGTGGAGCTGACAGCTGAGAATAAAAAACAGTTCTATATTCCGGAAGGTTTTGCACACGGTTTCTTAGTTCTCTCTGATGAGGCTGAGTTTGCTTATAAGTGCACAGACTTCTATCATCCGGGTGATGAGGGTGGTCTTCTCTGGAATGACGAGACAATCGGTGTTCAGTGGCCGATCACAGAGGATATGGAAGTGCTCCTTTCTGAGAAAGATACAAAATGGGGCAAGTTTGACGAGATCTTTAAATTCGAGAAATAAGAGGGTTTATATAGCGTGAATTATGTGATTTCTCTTTTAAAAGAGCTGGTGAAGAATCGTCGTCTGATGTGGGATCTGGCGAAAGCCGATTTCAGGAAACGATTTGTTGGCTCTTATTTCGGTATCATCTGGATGTTTGTGCAGCCGATCGTTACCGTGCTGATCTACTGGCTGATCTTTGGACCGATCGGATTTAAGAGTGCGCCGCCGGTTCCGAACGCATCTTATGTACAGTGGCTGGTTCCGGGTATTGCGCCGTGGTTCTTCTTTGCGGAAGCGTTGAACTGTGGCACGGGCTGTCTGCAGGAGTACAACTATCTGGTAAAGAAGGTTGTCTTTAAGGTGGAGATGCTTCCGATCATTAAGCTGATCTCCTGTCTGTTTGTACATGGATTCTTCGTGGCGATCATGTTTGTGGTGTTCCTGATCAGTGGAAAAGCACCGCAGATTTCCTGGCTTCAGGTATTTTACTATGGGTTTGCGGCGTCCATGCTGGCATTGGCGATCTCTTATTTTACCAGTGCGATCCAGGTATTCTTTAAGGATATGGCACAGATTGTCAGCATCTGCCTGCAGTTTGGCATGTGGCTGACTCCGATCATGTACAGTGAGCAGTTATTCCTGGATAAAGGACTGACTATGGCTCCGATGATCTTAAAAATCAATCCGTTTTATTATATTGCAGCCGGTTACCGTGACAGTATGCTGACAGGTGACGGCTTCTGGATGCGTCCGACTTTGGGACTTTATTTCTGGGTTGTGACCATCGCGATGATGCTGGTGGGTCTGAAAGTATTCAAACGCCTGCGTCCACATTTTTCTGATGTTTTGTAGGAGGGACGAATGTCCGTAAATGCAATTGAAGTAAAAGATGTAACAAAAGTATATCGATTATACGAGAAACCGATCGACCGTCTGAAGGAATCTCTGCATCCGAAGCATAAGAGCTATCACAAGGATTTCTATGCGCTCAACGGGCTCAGTTTCCATGTGGAAAAGGGACAGACTGTGGGTATTATCGGAACCAACGGATCCGGTAAATCCACGATCTTAAAGATCATCACAGGCGTTCTGACACCGACCACAGGCGAAGTGAACGTAGACGGAAAGATTTCCGCTCTTCTGGAACTGGGTGCGGGCTTTAACATGGACTATACCGGAATTGAAAATATTTACATGAACGGTACCATGATGGGCTTTACAAAGAAAGAGATGGATGAGAAACTTCAGGATATCCTGGATTTCGCGGACATCGGAGATTTCGTATACCAGCCGGTAAAGACTTATTCCAGCGGTATGTTCGTGCGTCTGGCTTTCGCTCTTGCCATCAACGTAGAGCCGGAGATCCTGATCGTCGATGAGGCACTTTCTGTCGGAGACGTATTCTTCCAGGCGAAATGCTACCGCCGTATGGAGGAGATTCGTCAGAATGGAACGACGATCCTTATGGTTACCCATGATATGGGAAGTATCATCAAATACTGCGATAAGGTAGTTCTGCTCAACAAGGGCGAATTTATTGCCGAAGGCGAGCCGGGCCGTATGGTAGATTTATATAAGAAGATCCTTGCAAACCAGATGGATTCTCTTCGTGAGGAACTGGAAAATGATTTTTCCGGCGGCATGGAGATCGAGGGTGCTGAAAAGAAAGTTCTGTCCAGCAAAGAGGCAGCCGCTTCTCATGAGGGACTGATGAAAGAGAAGATCACGATCAACACCGACCGTACCGAGTATGGTGACGGCCGTGCGGAGATCTTCGACCTTGGCTTATTCGATGCACGCGGAAATCTGACCAATCTTCTGATCAAGGGTGAAACCTTTACGATCAAAGAACGCATCCGTTTCAACGCTCCACTTCAGAATCCGATCTTTACTTATACGATCCGTGATAAGAAGGGAACTGACCTTTCCGGTACTAACACCATGTACGAAGGTGCAGAAGTAAAACCGGTAGGACCTGGCGATGTGTATGACGTTTCCTTTACCCAGAAGATGACACTGCAGGGCGGCGAATATCTGCTGTCTATGAGCTGTACCGGATTCGAGGGCGAGGAACATGTGGTGTACCACAGACTGTATAATGTGGCAAATATTACAGTGATTTCCAATAAAAATACCGTTGGCATTTATGATATGGAGTCGGAAGTTGAAACAACTCTGACACGTGGATAAATGCGGGAGAAAGATATGAACGATTTTAGTTACGAGATTTTGGATTTACTGAAAAAGTACGATAATGATACAAATGCGGCACTTGCGGGCGAAAACAGCCCGCAGTGCCTTTATGCGTTTTCTCCGCTGAGAGAAAACCTCTTTGAGTGGGTGGAATTTGAGGCAGATTCCCGCATTCTGCAGATTGGTTCTGACTACGGCTCCTTTACCGGGATCCTTGCAGAGCAGGCAGGAGA
>JAFYOD010000098.1 GCA_017556515.1 Lachnospiraceae bacterium | reverse complement strand
TGTCTGTATTTAAAATGAAACGTGCATATCTGGTAGCATTTGGAAGGTTAGTTGTATTTCCGGCAGTGATTCTGGTAATCTTATATGTCAGTGGATATCTCAACGGTCATCCGGAACATCTGATCCTTTTCCAGATCGCATTCCTCGCAGTTTCTGCGCCGCCGGCAGCTACAGTGTCTCAGTTGGCTGTTATGTATGACCGGGATGCGGTAAATGCAAGCATTTATAATGTGATGGGTGTGGCCGGATGTGTCGTTACGATGCCGGTCATGATGTACCTGCTGCAGACACTGTTTTCATAAAATAAAGGAAACAAGGTTCCCAAATATACTTTAGTATGTTAAAATAAACGGACATGTATGGTGTAAGGAGAAAAAGCATGGGCAAAGTTTATTTGTTAGATTGTACATTGCGAGACGGCGGTTATGTCAATGACTGGCGTTTCGGTGAAAAAGCGATAAAAGAAATTGGTCGAAAACTGGCTCAGACCGGCATCGAGATGTTCGAAGTCGGCTTTATTAAAGGGGATACTTATGATCCGGACCGTGCGGTATATCCGGATGTGGATCATATTAAACCGATGATCCAGCCAAAAGACTCCAAGATGAAATATGTTGGTATGCTGGACATGAGTTCACCGATCCCGTTGGACCGTATTCCGCCGTGTGACGGAACATCCATTGACGGAATCCGTGTGATCTTTAAGAAGAGCAAAATTCATGAAGCATTCGAATACTGCAAAAAGATCCAGGAACTTGGATATTTTATTTCCGTCAATTTTGTCGGCACTGATTTATATACAGATAAGGAATTTATTGAAGGTATTGAGTTATTCAATCAGATCAAACCGTTTGCCGTTTCTATCGTGGACAGCTTTGGTCTGATCAAACGTAAACAGTTTTTGCGTATGGTATATCTTGCAGACAATAATCTTGCGGAAGGCATTGCTCTTGCATATCATGCTCACAATAATCTGCAGCAGGCTTTTGGCAACGCAGAGGCCTTAGTTGAGATGAATCTGAAGCGTGATCTTATCATCGATGCCTGTGTATTTGGAATGGGCCGCGGTGCAGGAAATCTGAATCTGGAACTGTTTGCAGAGTATATGAATGAGAATTACGACACGAACTACAAGATCGAACCGATGTTGGAGATCATGGATGAGTATCTGAATGAGATCCACAAGTCGAAATTCTGGGGATATTCCCTTCCGTTGTATCTTTCTGCAATCAACGGATGTCATCCGAACTATGCGATCCATTTGGCAGAGAAAGATTCCTTAACGGTAAAATCTTTCAACGAATTATTGAAGGGTATGCCGGACGAGCACAAAGCAATCTATACCAAAGAGCGTGCGGAGCAGCATTACCGTCAGTATCAGGAAAATTATCTGGATGACAAAGAGGCGTTACAGCGCCTGGCAGCGGAAATCGAAAAGAAACATGTGGTTCTTCTGGCTCCTGGAAAAGGACTGCAGGAACACAAAGAAGCAGTATTAAAAGAATGTCAGAAAGAGAACACAGCTGTGATTGCTGTAAACTTCCTTGCGGAAGAGTTTGATCCGGAGTACATTTTCAGCAGCAACATGCGCAGATTTGCAAAGATCGAAGAGCATACAGAAAAGAAATGCATTACAACTTCTAACATGAAGGATTGTAAAAAGAGCGATTTCATGGTGAATTTCTCGAGCTATGCGTCCAAGACTCCGGAAATCATGGATAATGCAGGTCTGATGTTATTGAAAGTGCTGATCGCCATTGGTGTGAAACATGTTTCCATTGCAGGAATGGATGGTTATTCTGCGTACAGCGGAAATGATTATATTCATCAGAATCTGGTGTTTGACTTCTCTAAAGAAGCAGAACTTCGAAATCGAGTGATTTCAGAGGAGATGCGTGAACTGAAAAAACAGATTGATATTACATTTATTACACCGACCAGATATCGCGTGTAAGCAATAAAAAACTCGGTTTTTGATCACCGGCGGAAATTACGTCGGAGTCAGAAACCGAGTTTTCTGTTATTTATCAAGTACGAGAGCCATGTCTTTATTCAGCAGATATGGCCTTAAATAAGCGACTGTGCTGCACATAGGAAGAAGATCGTCAGATAATGGAATGTTTAATTCCTCACGGATATAATGCAAGCGTTTTTGCATACGTTCCCACAGTTTCGGATATTCATCCTGAATTTGTTTTTTCAGATTTGTATCAGCCAGAACAACGGTGCTTTCTGCAGAAGCTCCTGCAAATCCTGCTTTCGATGGAATGATATCGATCTGGAAGATCATTCCACTCTTTAACACTTCCTGTGAACCCTCATAAACCGGGGAAGAAAGCCATTCTTCTTCAGCAACCAGATGTCCCGGACAAAGGCTCCAGTGATATTCGGATTTTGGAAGAACGGATTCGATGATGTCATAGAGTTCGCCTCCGGTCATTCCGATCCGGATCTGATTCATCCATGTGGTATAAGCATGATAATAAGGAATTGCCAGTTCATCCAGATATCCGCGAGCAGATTCCGGAAGATCCTCTGTGCAATGAACGGCATATCCTGCACGGCTGGACAGACCGCCGGCATATCCGACTGTCATAGAGATCGGATCTCCAAGCTGTACCTTTTTAGCAGTCGGGAACATGTTTCCTTTGATAAAACGTTCTCCGGCAGCAGCAATGGTAGTAACACTTGTATGCTGACCAAGACGAACAAGTTTATCACCTAATTCTAATTCAGAAACGCCAATGTCCAAAGCATTCATTGCATCCAGCATACAATCCGATGCCAGTGCAGCTCCATACTCGTAATGTGCGATCTCATTTGCGTTGTTTGTCACACGCGCTCCGTTCTCACCAATAAAGAGGGCAGTTTCGTTAGTAATCAAATCGTGAGTGCCAACGAGTATTCTTGTAGCATCTAAGATAAATGCCGGAATGTCGAACAGCTTTGTTCCTGCATTGGAGGCACTTGTGAAATTCTTCCACCCAACGATTCCCACACGCTGATCCTTGCTGATCCCTGCTTCTGCAAGCAGTTCGATAAACGGTTTGTCATTGTAAGTCGGCTGATTCGGGAGAGAGAACATGGATACGTGTACTGCACGGCAGGAGAAACGTGCTTTCGCGCATTTATTTAGATTTTCATTTCCGAGCATGAGAACCATTTCTCCACTTTTATCCAGGATCAGGAGCGCTTCTTCAAAGCGTGTATAAAACCCTACCAGATAGGAAAAGTTGTTACCGTGCTCGACGTCGCAGTAGATCATGAGCTTATCCAGTCCTTTTTGATTCATACGGGCCAGAACTTTTTCTTTTCGTTCTTCCATTGTCTGATCACTGAAAAGAATAGGGAGTGCACAGTCTTTCTCGGGAGCTGAAATTGATCTGTAAATTACATTTTGTGGTTTCATGTGAGAATCCCTTTCATCCATGTTAAATAAAGTAATGCTTCAGCCAGCGTTTTAACTGATTCATCCACATCTGGTCATAGATCATGTCGTTGTTGATATCATCGCAAGTCTGCTCATCGGCAGTGGAAAGGCCGTGTCGGCCAAACGGATAGATATGAAGTTCCACAGGAATCTGATGCTTAGTCAATGCGGAAGCATAGACAAGACTGTTTGCTACCGGAACTGAAGCATCAGAGGCTGTATGCCAGATAAATGCCGGAGGGGTTGCAGCGGAAACGTTTTGTTCGCAGGAATGATAAAGAACCTCTTCTGCAGACGGTTCATGTCCTAGTAGGTTCAGGATACTTCCCTGGTGTGTGAAACTCATATCGGCAGTAATGACCGGATAGGAGAGAACGGTTGCATGAACCGG
>JAFYOD010000097.1 GCA_017556515.1 Lachnospiraceae bacterium | reverse complement strand
TTAACAGCAAGAAACCACTCCGCAACACACCTTCTCCACAAAGCACTTCGTCTCGTTCTTGGCGAGCACGTAGAGCAGGCAGGTTCCCTTGTAACAAAAGACAGACTTCGTTTCGACTTCACACATTTCTCTGCAATGACAGCAGAAGAGATCAAGAAGGTAGAGGCACTTGTTAACGAAGAGATCAAAGCAGGTCTTGAGATCGTTACAAAAGAAATGAGCCTTGAGGACGCGAAGAAGAGCGGTGCTATGGCTCTCTTTGGTGAGAAGTACGGCGAGTCCGTTCGCGTGGTTAAGATGGGTGAATTCTCCACAGAGCTTTGTGGTGGTACACATGCTTCCAATACAAACACAATCGGTTCCTTCAAGATCCTTTCTGAGGCAGGTATTGCAGCCGGTGTAAGACGTATCGAGGCATTAACATCTGACGGTCTCATCGCTCACTACGAGCAGGTTGAGAAAGAGTTCCATGCTGCTGCAGCTGCTGCAAAAGCTAATCCGGCAGACTTAACTGCGAAGATCGCAGCTATGATGGAAGAGATCAAAGCTCTTCATGCAGAAAATGAAAAATTAAAATCCAAGATGGCGAAAGAAGCTATGGGCGACGTTATGGATCAGGTAAAAGAAGTGAAGGGCGTAAAAGTTCTTGCAGTTCAGGCTGACGGCGTTGATATGAACGGCTTAAGAAATCTTGGTGACCAGTTAAAAGAGAAATTAGGCGAAGGCGTTATCGTGATCGCTTCCGTACTTGACGGTAAAGTTAACTTAATGGCAACAGCAACTGATGGCGCTATGAAACAGGGTGCACATGCAGGCAACCTCATCAAGGGCATTGCAGCTCTTGTTGGTGGCGGCGGCGGCGGACGTCCGAACATGGCTCAGGCAGGCGGTAAGGATCCGGAAGGCGTAGCTGCTGCACTTGAGAAAGTTCTTGAGGTTGTAGAAGGCCAGATTAAATAAGGCGAAAACCACCCTAAACTCTCGAAAATTGCGTTCATAAAAATTTTTCAAAAAAAGTAAAAAAGATGTTGACGAATGGGTATTTTATGTTATAATACTAGATGTGCTAAAAAATACCCAAACAGTTGTAGCACAATTACACAACTGGAGGGAGGTTAGGTGTGAGCTATGTCAAACGTAATCGTTAAAGAGAACGAAAGCCTGGACAGCGCTTTACGCAGATTCAAAAGAAACTGTGCAAAAGCAGGTATTCAGCAGGAGATTCGTAAAAGAGAGCATTATGAAAAACCGAGCGTAAAACGCAAAAAGAAATCTGAAGCTGCTAGAAAGCGCAAATATAACTAATTAGTATTGATTTAAGAAGATATTCCTTTTAGGGATATCTTCTTTTTTTGTGTTTATAAGCATAAATTGTTATGAAATTTGAGAGCACCAGTGACTGAAGGTGAGAAAGATGACAAAAAGTGGTGATGGATTTCGGGCTGTTTTTGAATTACTAAAGTTGCCGACAGACGTTGCCTGTGGTGATACTCGTATTTATATGATTGGAAAATCAAAACTAAAAATTGAAAATTATCGATCTGTTTTAGTGTACTCAGAAACCATGATTAAGATTCAGTTGATACATAAAAAGATAGTTATTGAAGGAGAACAACTGCAAATTCGATATTATGATAAAGAGGAAATGGAGATTATAGGGTGCATTGAAGTGCTGAGGTTTGAATAGAAAAGGGAGTGTGCAAACTGTGTCTAATTGGGATCGGTTGCTTGAAGGAAGAGTGAAAGTAGAGATTAAGGGTCATGATATTGAACGTTTTCTAAACATTTCTTCAAAAAGGAATCTTTTGATTGAGCAAGTATATCAGAATCAGTTTTTAACAACACCACATGATTTTAAAGAAATGAAAACAGTTGCGAGAAAAACCAAAGTGCGCTTAAAGGTGAAAGGAAGGCAAGGTCTTCCGTTTTTTTTATTTCAAAATCGGAAGAGAAAATTATTATGCATAGGACTAATGATGTTCGCTTTCATCCTGTTTGTAAGTTCGTTTTATATATGGGATATTTCATTTATAGGAAATAGAAGATTTACTGATGATATATTGTCGAAATATCTGGAATCTTTGTCTGTGCATGCCGGAAGGAAAAAATCCGATATAAAATGTGAGGATTTGGAAGCAGAAATTAGAAATACTTTTTCAGAAATCACGTGGGTTTCTGTGGAAATACGTGGAACACGTTTGATCGTAAATGTAAAGGAGAATGAGGCATTAACAGAAATAGCGGAGCTTGAAAAATCGCCCTGCGATCTGGTAGCAGGAAAACGAGGGATCATAAAGGAGGTTATTGTAAGAAATGGTTTTTCATGTGTAAAAGTTGGCGATATTGTAGAGCAAGGTGCATTACTGGTTGATGGAACAATCCCTATTTTAGATGATGCGGGAAATACGGTATTTCTACATGAAACTCATGCAGATGCAGAGATCATTGCCGAGACTAAACACGAATTAGTAAAGAAACTAGCGTTGTCCAGGGTAGAAAAGGTACGGACAGGAGAAAAACGAAGTGGATTGTATATACGAATATTCGGATATACAATATATCTGCTGCCTCCATCCTGTTCAAAGTTGTTTTGGGAATTTGTAATAGATCAAAGTCAGTTATGTTTGCTCAGAAATTTTTATTTGCCTGTTTATTGGGGAGCTGTCGATGCTTATGAATATGGAGAATATGAGCGGTTTTATACAAAAGAAGAGGTGGAAAAAATAGGTCAACGATATTTACAGGAATATAAGGAAAAATTATCGGAAAAAGGTGTACAAATACTTGGAAATGATGGTAAAATAGAGGGTAACGAATCTGGATGGACCATAACGGAGACACTGACTGTAATGGAAAATATCGCGGTTGAAGCAAAAACATCCGGAAAATATGAGGAGAATTAGTTAGTAAATGAGTGTTATTGAAACAATTATTGATGTACCTGCTGAACATGAACGAAAGGTATGTGGTCAGTTTGATTGTTATTTGAAGAAGATCGAGCGTACTTTGCATGTATCTATGATTGCACGAAACGGAGAAATTAAAGTGATCGGTCCGGATCATGCGGTAAAGCGAGCAAAGAGCGTATTTTCGACACTGATCTCTCTTTCAAAACGAGGAGAAGAAATCGGAGAACAGAATGTAGATTATGCGTTGGCACTTTCTTTTGAAGGAAAGGATACAGAATTACTGGAAATTGATAAAGATATCGTATGCCATACGATCAATGGTAAACCGGTAAAGCCGAAGACACTTGGTCAGAAACAGTATCTGGATCTTATCCGTAAAAAGATGATCGTATTTGGTGTAGGACCGGCCGGTACCGGTAAGACATATCTTGGTATGGCAATGGCGATTCAGGCATTTAAAAATGGTGAAGTGAACCGTATTATCCTGACTCGTCCGGCTATTGAAGCAGGAGAGAAGCTTGGCTTCTTACCGGGTGACCTTCAGAGTAAGATCGATCCATATTTAAGACCGCTGTATGATGCACTTTATCAGATCATGGGTGCGGAGAGTTACCTTCACAATGCGGAAAAAGGCCTGATCGAAGTGGCTCCGCTGGCTTACATGCGAGGTCGTACATTGGACAATGCTTTTATTATTCTTGACGAGGCACAGAATACAACTCAGGCGCAGATGAAGATGTTCCTGACTCGTATCGGTTTTGGTTCAAAGGTGATCATTACCGGTGACCAGTCTCAGAAGGATCTTCCGTACGGAACGGTTTCCGGCCTGGATACGGCCCTTAAGATTTTAAAAGGCATTGATGATATCGGAATTTGTTATTTTACTAGTGATGATGTTGTACGTCATCCGCTGGTACAGAAGATCGTAAAAGCATATGATGATTATGAGGCTCGTGGAAAGGAAATTGCGGCGAAAAAGAACGAAGGAAAAACAGAGAAATCTGATGGCAAACCGAGAGTGAAATTCGAACGCAGAGATGGAAAGCCGGGCCGGGAAGGACGCAAACATGACAATAACCATTGATTATGAGACAGAGTTAAGACTGGATCTTCCGGTAGAAGAGATTATTCATAATGTAATTGAGGAGTCCATTGACTATGTGGAATGCCCATATGATTTTGAGGTAAATGTTCTTCTGACAGATAATGAAGGCATTCATCAGATTAATTTAGATATGCGTCAGATCGACAATCCGACGGATGTTCTTTCTTTCCCAATGTGTGATTTTGAAACACCGGGAGATTTCGAGGTTCTTGAAGAAACGCCGGAAGAATATTTTAATCCGGATACAGGGGAATTAATGATGGGAGACATTGTTATTTCCGTTGAAAAGGTAAAAGAACAGGCTGAGAAATACGGACATTCTGAAACTAGAGAACTTGCATTCCTTGTGGCGCACAGTATGCTTCATCTTTCCGGATATGACCATATGGAAGAGGAAGAACGAAAAGAGATGGAAGAAATGCAGAGCGAGATTCTGGAACGGAGGGGTTACAGAAGATGATGAAAAAGCGCGGACGTTTTCTTGCAGGTATCACTGCACTTATGTTGACAGTTATGCTTTCCGGATGTGGCGGCGATAAATATGAAGAAGTAGTTGCAACCACAGTAGCCGTAGAGGCGACTGCCGCCGTAGAACCTATTAGACAGTCCGTTGTTCTTGAGACAGAACCGGAAGAGACAACTGCGGCTGTGTGGGAGCCGGAGGAACGCATTGAAGTGGATGGTAAGATCCGCAGCTATCTGACCGGAGAAATGGTTGACGTAGAAAAAGCCAATCGCAGACCGATCGCGATCATGATGAGCAATGACAAAGAAGCACTTCCGCACTACGGTATCAATCGTGCCGGAGTTGTGTATGAGGCGCCGGTAGAAGGAACAATGAACCGTTACATGGCCATCATCGAAGATTTCGATGACCTTGACAGAATTGGTTCCGTTCGAAGCTGTCGTACCTATTATACATACTTTGCCCGTGAGTTTGATGCGATCTACGCACATTTCGGACAGAGTACATTTGCGGTTCCGTACCTTGAAAATGTAGATAATATTAATGGTGTTGAAGGTGTTGGCGGAAACGCGTTCTTCCGTTCCAGTGATAAAAAACAGCCGCACAATGCATATGCAAGTGCAGATAAGCTGAAGAAAACCATTGATAAACTGGGATATCGTACAGAGTACTCTGATACTTATGAGGGACATTTCCGTTTTGCGAATGGCAGTGATCAGATTCAGCTGGATGGTCAGGATGCATACAAAGTAGTTCCAGGCTATACTTATAACGAGCCGTGGTTTGAGTACAATGAGAATGACGGTCTCTATTATCGTTATCAGTATGGTACAGCCCATAAGGGAAATGAAGGTCAGATCGCAGTGAAAAATATCATCATTCAGTATGCTGAATGGGGATACTACGCTACGACGGAATATTTAAATATCAATGTACATACAGGTCGTGAAGGATATTATATTACCAATGGTAAGGCAATTCCGGTCACATGGAAGAAGGATGGAGAGTTTGGTGTGACGAGATATTACGACCTGGAAGGTAATGAAATTATATTGAACAAAGGAAAAACCTGGATCTGTGTAAATGGTACAGACAAGGTTCACAGGACGGAATTCTATGGAAAATAAGAAACGAAGCAAGGCCAAAGAGTCTAACTTTGTTGTACAGGGAAGTATATTAGCGATTGCCTCGATCGTTGTGCGTTTGATCGGTATTGCGTACCGCATTCCGATGATCAACATTATCGGCGACGAAGGCATGGGCTATTACGGAACTGCGTTTAACGTTTACAATATTGCATTATTGTTATCTTCGTACAGCCTTCCGCTGGCAGTATCGAAGATGGTGTCTGCACGCCTTGCAGTGAAAGAGTATCGCAATGCAGACCGTATCTTTCGTGCAGCGTTAGCTTATGCGACGATCGTAGGTGCGATCACGGCAGCTGTGATCTGGTTTGGAGCAGACTTTTTTGCAAGCGAGATCTTCTATATGCCTTACGCGGCATTTGCTTTGAAGACACTGGCTCCGACTGTATGGATCATGGCATATCTTGGCGTGTTCCGCGGATATTTCCAGGGACGCGGAACCATGGTTCCGACAGCATGTTCACAGGTGTTTGAGCAGATCGTCAATGCGATCATCAGTGTTGCTGCAGGAAGCTATCTTTTTAACGAAGCACTGAAAGTTGAGATTTTAAAGAACGAGATCGGGACAGGCTATTCCAATGCCTGGGGTGCTGCCGGAGGTACCATTGGTACAGGTTCCGGTGCATTTACAGCACTTCTCTTTTTACTCCTGTTATTCCTGGGATATCGAAAGACAAATGCCCGTCAGATTCGCAAGGATCATTCCGGCAATCTGGAGAGTTATTCCGAGATTACAAAGATCTTATTCTTTACAGTTGTTCCGGTCATTGTAAGTTCTGCAATATATAATGTGAACAGCGTAATTGACAATGGTTTACTGGCAGCAAACTTTGCAAGTCTCGGACGTGAGGCACAGTTTGCGGCTGACTGGGGTGTATATACAGGAAAATATCATTTATTGATCAATGTTCCGATGGCTGTTTCCAATGCCTTGTCTTC
>JAFYOD010000096.1 GCA_017556515.1 Lachnospiraceae bacterium | reverse complement strand
TGCTGATGGCTGCATAATACGCTGTTTGCATGCAGCTCCAGATTCGGAAGACCGGGAACGGAACCGTCAGCAAACGGATCCAGCACGATGGTATAATCGTCGGCAGTTACGGAATAGCAGGAATGACCATGCCATGTGATTCCAATCTTACTCATAAAAACACTCCTTTTTTAGCCACGTTTACGAGCCATATAAACATCTAATTTATCTTTTACTTTCTCCGGAATTGTTCTGGAAACCGGGCATTTCTTTGCGTTTGCCATGATATCAACAAATTTTGTGATGAAATCGATGTCTTTGATCATATGCTCGGATTTCATGACATCCATTGTGTCGTAGCGGTTGTGAATGGACACTGTATGGTTCGGTGCAATACGGGCAAAGGAAAGGGACGGAACACCATTGTCTGCGAACGGTGTGGAGTCACTTGCGTAAACGTCCTGACGAGCCTTGAGACCGAAGCCTTCGATGCCGGACAGGTACTCGATGAAGTGAACCATCTTTTCTTCACAGCTGCATACCGCAATGAAGTTACCCATGATGGAACCGATCATATCCAGGTTTACGTTGAGAACTACTTTCTCAAGTTCTTCTTTGTGTGCTGCACAGTATGCTTTGGAACCTAAGAGGCCGCGCTCCTCGGAACCGCACCATACAAAGCGGAGACCGTAGCGGTGCGGATTCTTTGCAAAGTAATCTGCAACGCCAAAGATACCAACGCTTCCGGACATGTTGTCATATACGCCAACGGAAGTCGGTACTGTATCGTAGTGAGCTGTGAGAACGATCACTTCGTCTGTCTCGCCCGGGATATCCATCACGACGTTGTGGGACTGACCTGTGTACTCTTCCTGCTCAAGGATGATGCGAACGGTCTGAACATCGTTGCGAACCAGCTCGATCGCGGATTTTGCATTGATGTTAACGCCCGGGATCTTTACGCCGTTGCTTACGTGCGGACGTAATTCTTTCAGGTCCATGTTAGAATCTTCGAAGTTTGCATTACCGTCGTATGTGATGAAACCAACAGCGCCGGCTTTTAAAATGTCCTGGTATTTCCAGTATGGAACGCCTGTATCTAACAGAACGATCTTGTCTTTGCAGCCCATAAGGGATACCGGATCATCTGTCGGCATATAATAAAGCGGAGCTTCGATGTCTGCATTGCCTGCGAGACGGAAGCCTTTACACGGGATCTCTTTGCCGTCTGCGATCAGAACCGCTTTCTTAATATCAGTCATTGCAACATCGAATGCCTCGATGTGAGCTGCAAATCCTAACTCTTCACATTTCTCTTTCAGATATTCAGCAGCCTTTAATTCTCCTTCTGTACCGCTTACACGATAGTAAGCAGTATCTTCTAACATCTGCATGATTTTATTTGCTTCCATGATATGTCTCCTTCATAAAAATAATAAAAAATATGGTATAACATCTGCCGATATTATACAATATTTTCAATCTTTATACTAGACGCATTCTCATCTGTTCCGGATCCGGGCTGTTGGTGATACAGGTTTCTTTGTCGATCACACCTGCACGGAGAAGAGCAAGAAGGCTGTTGTTCATACTGATCATACCTTCGGACATGCTCATGGAGATGACATTGTCGATCTGGTGAATTTTATTTTCGCGGATCATGTTGCGGATCGCATTGTTGAGGAACATGATCTCAAATGCCGGTGTCAGTTTACCGTCAACTGTCGGAAGGAGCTGCTGAGAAACAACTGCCTGAAGAACAGAAGATAACTGAACACGGATCTGCTGCTGTGCATTGGCCGGGAAAACGTCCACGATTCGATCGATGGAGTTCGCAGCGCCTACGGTATGCAGGGTGGAGATTACCAGATGTCCGGTTTCGGCAGCAGTCAGTGCGATTCGAATTGTCTCGTAATCACGCATTTCTCCAAGGAGGATAACATCCGGTGCCTGACGGAGTGCGGCACGAAGTCCGCTCACATAGCTGTCAGTATCCTGACCAATCTCTCGCTGAGTTACTACGGAAGTATTGTGGCGATGCAGATACTCGATCGGATCTTCCAGTGTAATAATGTGTGAATGCTGCTCGTGATTGATCTTGTCAATGATACAAGATAAGGTTGTGGATTTACCACTTCCTGCTGCGCCGGTAACAAGGACAAGTCCCTTCTTTAAATTGGAAATTCCAAGAATGCTGTCCGGAATACCCAGCTGTTTCGGATCCGGAAGTTCGAAACGAACCACACGAATGATCGCTGCAAGGGAACCTCTCTGTTTCATAACGCTGGCACGGAATCTGGCCAGACGCGGAACGGAGAAGGAGAAATCGTCGTCACCGTGTTCTATCTTGGCGATATCACGGTTTCCGGCAATCGTATAGATTTCTTTGATCAGCTGGTCCATAAGATCCGGAAAGATTTTTTTATCATTGATCGGAAGAATTTCGCCATTGATCTTGTAAGCGATCGGCATACCTGGGATCATAAAAATGTCGGCAGCATTGTGTTCAACCGCCTGCTGTAAAATCTGCATAGAGGAATCAATGTTCATAAGATATCCTTTCTGTTATCAAAGTATTCCATCTAATTTCCGGTCCAAACCGGAAGATCAGAGTCGATGACATAGTCAGTATTATTGGATACATAGTACGCCAGGATTCGGGATCCGTCGGCTTCAAGTTCCAGATGTAAGGTTTGTCCGGAACGAATCGGGAGTTCGCAAATGATCAGGTCTTCACTAGCAGTTGTAACCTGGCTTCCGGCCGGAAGGGACGGATACAACGTAGAAAGAATATCGGAAGGCTGTACACCTTCATCATAAAGGTTCCGATAATCGCGAATAAAGGTTTGTGCAGAGATATCACTTTCATAATACATTTGCACGGTATCCGCACGTTTCTGAGCGAAGATCAGAGCGGATTTGGCATCGGTAAGACTAAGAAGGCTGAATACTGCGAGGCAGAGGATCATAAAGATCAGGACAACGGAAGAGATACCGATCGTGATTCGATTCTTCATGATGTACCTCCTTCCTCAAACGCCTTAGCACTTTGTAAGGAATAGATGATGGTTCCGTCTTTCGGATCCATAGCTGTTACAGTAAAGAAAGCCAGACCGTCCTCAGAAGAACATTGAAGTTCAATGATAAAATCTTCCGTCACGTACGCGTTCGGGATAGCTTTCAGATTCTCTTCCTCAGATGGGAAATCTGCAAGAACTTCTTCCATGACGTTGGATGTTGCCTGTACCGCCTGGTTTAAAACATCTGCCTGTCGGCTGACCCGCTCTGCTTTTGCGAAGGCCATGACAAAAATACTGGCACAGATCAGGAAAAAGGCACATACCCAGATCATCTCTAATAAGAATGCATAGGAAGTTCGTTCACGTTTCATGAAACGGTGCCTCCTTTCTGTGTGCTTCGAAGCAGGACCTTTGCCTCGCGGTCACCATCAAGGGAGATGGTCAAAAGTGTATTTTTGTGATCATTTGTTTCCAGTAAAAAGGAAACGGGAGCACTTTCCATGATCATTTGTCCGGAAGAAAGATCAACACCGGAATCTTTCTGCGTAAACAGTTCCCAGAGCGCACCGTCTGCCTGATAGATCCATGTTTCAAAGAGGATGCCGTCATAGTCAGAAGTAAGGACCAGAACCTGACAGCCGTCAACGTCACGGATAGAAACAAAATCAGCGATATCGCCTTGACGAACTTTGTTGGAGATGTAAGCCAGTGCTGTGTCAGTATGGAACGAGAGATTATCGCGTTCGCGGATATTTTCATACACACGGCTTCCAATCAAGATCGTAAAGATCGTACATAATAAAAATACAAAGAACAGAAGAGCAGGAAAAAGCTGTTCCGCACCTCTGTGGGAGTGATCTGTGCGTTTTACTGCCATGGCAATCCCTCCTCTATGTCAGAAGCCGGAAATACAGTAATGTCCGGCATAATATTGCTCGCCCATCCATCGTAAAAAACATGATATTTTTCACGGTCAATGGAGAGACCATAGTGCTCTTCCAGATATTCGACGCTCGGCGGATAACGGCCTTCGATCGCGTAGCACTGGATCGTGGCTCGTCGAATCGCCTGGTCTAAAACACTGAGCTGCTCAGTCTTTGTCTTTGAGGCAATTCCCTGTGTTCCGATCAGAAACAGATATAGGAAGCCGCCGATAAGAAGAACAGAGATCAGATAACTGAAGAGCGACCGCGTTTGTTTTTGTTTTCGTTCAACATGTATCATAGATGAGGCCTCCTATCCGATCGCAGAGAGAACACCTGCTAATGGCAGCATAACGGAAAGCAGCACGAGACCGACTGCTACAGCAAGGACGGTTACAATGATCGGCTCAATGCGGGCTACCATTGCATCCAGAGCCTCTGAAGTCTTTTCATCGTAGTCGTCTGCAATCTTACTGAGAATCGTATCCAATCTGCCTGCACGGCTTGCAACACGGATGAGCTGCAGATCAAATCCATTGAAGAGGCCTGCATTTTTAACAGCATCATAGAATGTTGTACCTTCCATAATTGCCTTGCGTGCGATCTTTATCTGAGCTTCCACGTTCGGATGTTCAACCATACGTTCCGCGAGTTCAAATCCCTGATCTGTGCGAAGACCACAACGGAGTGTCACGGAAATGATACTGCAGAATCTGCGGAGAGCAGTCATTTGACTGATCTGGGACTTCTTGGTGATAGAAGTCAGAATCGATTCTACAAATGCCGGACGTTTTCCGGAGTCTCCGGATACTTTCACAAAAAGAACAAATACCGCGAGAAGAGCGATCACGATAAGCGCTGCGCCGCTGACAATACCGCCAAGGCGAATGGCTGCCTGTGTAATCGGTGGAATGCTGGCACCGAGCTGTTCGTAAACGTCTGTGAAGACAGGCATGATCTTAACAAAGAGAACAAACAGAATAACCAGAAGCATACAAACCATCATTGCCGGATAAGTTAAAGTACGGCGAAGACCTTCGACCAGTTTGTGTTCTTTTTCATAATGAGATGCAAGACCGTTTAAGGTTACGTCTAAGGTACCTGTCTGTTCACCGAGAAAGATCATTTCCTCTGTATAGGACGGAAAACAGTTGGCTTTTTTGATCGTTTCACTGAAAGAATAGCCCATGCGAAGGTTGTTTGCCATTTCTGTGAGAATCGCTTTTTCCTCGTCCGAATGTGCATCTTCTGCCATAACAGAAAGACCTTCATAAAGCGGAACAGCGGCCTGATACAAGAGTGAGACCTGCATACAGAAGCCGGATAATGCCATACCGGTAAACGGTGTTTTTTTCTGTGCCATTGATAATACCTCCATTTATAATGATCAATAAGAGAATTTTGCAATGTAGTTTGTCGGTGTATTAATATATTCTGTGATCTTTGGATCTCCTTTTCCGCTGGCGGCAAAGGTCGGATCCATAAATTTCCAGCTGGAACCGTCAAAATGGATCACATTATCGATCCATCCTTGTTCTTCCGAGTAAACACTGATCCATGCATGGTAAATGCTTCCTGCATAACCGATCACCAACTTAGTCGGGACATTCTGGGAACGGAGCATGGATGTCATTAAGGCGGAATAGTCAAAACAGATGCCGGTTTTTGTTGTGAGTGTATCATCTACATTTGGGAGATAACCACTCTGAACAGTTGCAGCTTTGTGATGATCGTAGGTGATATTATCAATCATAAAGTTGTAGATGGACTCTACCTTTTTTAACGTGTCTGTGACACCGGAGACTAATTCTTCACCTTTTTGTATTGCCTTTGTACTGGAATCAAACTTACAGAACTGATTTGGATAAAGGAAGGGACTGTTTGCATCGTCCATCGTTACATTGATCTGTTTGGCAAAAGCAGTAGAATACATTTTATCTTTTACATTTTCAAAAACGCCGATCGCATAGGTTCCGCTGCCTTCTGTCAAAGGAAATATATCAAAATTGCCAGTAGTATTCAGATCGTAAGTGTAGTCGGTAGTTTTTTTGATACGAACCTTAACACGAGGTGCATTACCGGTATATTTCACCATAATGTATCCGTCTTTGGTATTAGATGCATCGATCAGGATCGTACTGGTTCCATAAGTGACCGTACCGGTGGCGGCAGGAGTGCGAACCGTGGCTGCATATGCAGGGAGTGTACTGATCAGCATACAGAAAACCATAAGAAGCACCATCACAAATGATGGTAAATGTTTTCTTGTTCTCATAGTCTTAATCCTTTCAATTACTAGATAAAAAGTCAGAATAATTCGTTGATTCCATTATACAAAACATGGAAAAAAGTTACAAGAGGCAAAAAAAGAAGCCCAAGGATAGGGCTGATGTTCAGACCTTATTCCCTGGGCTTTTGTTATCTGAGTTTAGTTTTCGTACTCGCCTAATACATATGCGATCATGAGATCGATCGTGTTGTTTAAGCTGTCGATGTGTGTACGCTCCATACCGTGGCTGCAGTATACCGGCATACCAAATGCAGCAGCTTTTAAGTTGTTGCCGCCCTTTAAGGAAGCACTTGCGTCTGTACCGTAACGGTAGAAGATGTCCACTGCGTAATCACAGCCGATTTTATCAGCCAGATTGATCAGGCGTGTTGTCAGCTCGTAATCGTACGGAGAAGCATTGTCCTTGCAGCAGATTGCTACATTGTACTCGTTGCCGTCGTAGTCCGGACCGATGAGGCCGATGTCGATCGCAACAAACTCGGAAACTTCTTCCGGAACGTAAGTACCGCCAATACCGATCTCCTCAGAGTACGGGAAAGCGAAGATTGTGCGGTATTTCGGTTTGATGTTGTTCTCTGTGAGATATTTGATCACGTTGAATGCACATGCAACTGCAGCTTTGTCATCGATGAATCTGGATTTTAAGAAACCGTTCGGTGTGAACTGCGGACGCGGATCGATGGAAACGAAGTCACCGTGACGGATGCCGAGTGCACGAACGTCAGCTTCGTTTTTGATCTTCTCATCGAGGATGATCATCATCGTGTTCTCATCACGCGGAAGAGTACGAGCATCGTCAAATACATGCACAGAATGAGACTGACATGCCATAAGACCTGTGTAGGAACGACCGTCACGAGTATGTACGGTTACAGTTTCACCTTCGATGGACTGGAAGTTGATACCGCCAAGGTTTCTTACACGGATCATACCGTTTGCGTCGATACGTTTGATGATAAGACCGATGGTATCTAAGTGTGCACCGATCATAACTGTCTTGGAATTGTCTTCACCCTCTAATGTGATGTAAGCAGTGCTCTTGTTATCAAATGTGATCTCGTGACCAAGTTCTTTTGCATAACGCTCCATAACCGGATTCATCAGCGGATAGAAACCTACCGGGCTCGGTACGTTTACGATATCCTTGAAACATTCGATGGTATACATCGGGTCAAAATTGTACTTCATAGTTGTAATCTCCCTTAAAATAATATATTTGTTATTCCCCTTTTTTGTTTGCTTTTGCCTGGAATTTTTCGTTCTGGATCACGAAACGCTCGTGGCGGCCTCCGCCGATCTTACCTTTTTCGTCGTAAGCAGCGACTTCAAATACAAGGCGGCGTCCGTCTACCTCTACCAGCTCGCTCTCACACCAGACTTTCATTCCGAACGGTGTCGGAGCATCGTGAGTGACATTCAGCAGAGTACCTACAGTACCGCAGCCTTCCTCTAAGTGATCAGCTACACTTTTCCATGCAGTTAATTCCATCAGTGCGATCATAGACGGTGTTGCGAATACATCTAATGTACCGCTGCCCATGGTTTTTGCGGAATTTGCCTCAGACACGATTACTTCCTGTCTGCCTTTTAATCCAACTGTCAGCATATATTTCCCTCCATATATACAGTTTTTTTGCTATGAATAAAATCAATCTTATTATAACGAAACCTCGGGCAGATTTCAATCAAAGCTAATTCATCATGTCTAAAATTTCAGGAAATACTTCCAGACTTCTCTTTAAGATGCCGTTTACATAGGCAATGAAGGTGCCATAGTTTGTGATCGGTATGCCCTGATCGACAGCACACTTAGTGCGGTAACGCACTTCTCGTTCATTTAACATACAGCCGCCACAGTGGATGACCATCGCATACTTACTTAAGTCCTCCGGGAATTCGGTTCCGCTGCAGGTTTCGATCTTGATCTCTTTTCCTGTATATTTGCGAAGCCAGTTCGGGATCTTTACAGTTCCGATATCATCACATTGTCTGTGGTGAGTACAGCCTTCCGCGATCAGAACCGTATCTCCATCTTTTAAGTGCTCAACGGCAGCAGCTCCGATGGCAGCTTCATTTAATAAGCCTTTATATCTGGCCATTAAAATAGAGAATGAAGTCAGCGGGATATGCTTTGGAACCATTGGCGCAACAGTTTTAAATACCTGGCTGTCAGTGATGACCATGGCAGGTGTTTTGCCGAGACCTTCCAGAGTTTCAGTTAATTCACTTTCTTTTGTTACGATTGCCATTGCACCGGCATCGAGGATGTCACGGATGGTCTGCTGCTGCGGCAGGATCAGGCGTCCCTTTGGAGCAGCACTATCGATCGGAACGACCAGAACCACGAAATCACCACGATTTAACTTGTCTGCAATGATCGATTTTTCTGTTGTTGTTTCTTTTAAAGAAGCAATGCGTTCCTTCACTTCAAAGATGTTCTCCTTTTTCAAGGCACTTGCATAGATGGACTGCGGATCTGCCTGCGGGATCTCATCAAGAAGGTCGGACTTGTTGTATACAATAAGATAGTTGATGTTTTTTGCATTGAATAACTCGATCAACTGCTCATCACATTCTTTTAAACCTTCCGAGGCATCGACTACTAACACCGCAATATCTGTTTTGTTTAATACTTGTTTTGTCTTTTTTACACGAAGCTCGCCCAGCATGCCTTCATCATCAAAACCAGGGGTATCGATGATCATGACCGGGCCCAGCGGCAAAAGTTCCATTGTTTTGTATACCGGGTCTGTGGTTGTACCTTTTACATCGGATACAACAGCCAGTTCCTGGCCGGTTACTGCATTTACAATGCTGGATTTACCTGCATTTCTGCGTCCGAAAAAACCGATATGGGTTCTTTCACTGGCAGGGGTATTGTTCATTCCCATAAAATCCTCCTCACGAGAAATTATCGTATCTCACTGTATTTTTATAAAGCAAATGTATCAAAATTTGAGACCAGGTTAGGGATCTCATTTCTGTAAAGTCTTCCGGAAAAGCTTTCTGCCGGGAGCGGGATAAATTTCGCGTGTTCCGGACAGATCGGTCGGTACAATGGATCTGCGATCACAGTTTTGATATTTGCGAGTGCCTCGATCACATCGTCCTCATCGAAAGTAAGCGTGTCGTTTGCACGGAGCAGTTTATTTGGGCACTCGGTTGTGCAAAGGACTTTGACTCCCTTTTGATAAGTAAGTTCTATGGCCTGCGCCAGAGAAAGAGAAGTGACTGATTCTCCGATCACAGCAATCTCCGGCGCCGAAAGCTCGCTGAAGATATGGTTTGCTTCTCCGACATCTGCAGCTGCATGCAGAGCTTGTTTTAACTGTTCCTGATAAACGGATCCGATCGGAGTTCCGATCACATATGGGGTACCAAACAGTTCTTTCAAGGCTTTTGCAACTCCGAGTCCGGTCGAAGAAACCACAAGGTTGACATGTGCCTTTCCTGCTTCGGTCAGTTCTTCCAGTGTATTTCCCATAGCCCATGTGGAGATTACTTCAAAGCCGGCTTCTTCCATAAACTGTACGATCGCGGTATCGGAACCGTTGACG
>JAFYOD010000095.1 GCA_017556515.1 Lachnospiraceae bacterium | reverse complement strand
TCGTACCAGCCGGTATTCCAAACACTCGACGATTCACATCAGAAAAATGAGCACTGCTTGAAAATCCTGCCATCAAAGCTGCTTCAGTAATAGATTTACCTTGAAGTATCAACATATATGCACGCATAACTCGTTGATAAATCACATATGCAGCAAAGGTCATCCCTACCTGCGCCTTAAACAAATGAGAAAATCTTCCCGGAGATAAATGAACTGCTTTAGCAACATTTCGACATAATATCTTTTCAGAAGATTCTGTTCGAATATAATTCATAGCTGCTACAACTCTCTCATCACTGATTTGATGCATAGAATCTGTAATACCAAGCAATTCTAATACGCTTGTTTCAAACTTTTTATAACAGCCACTTGTGCATTCTTGCTGCATGTCCATGTATAATTTTATAATACCGTCACAGTTCTCATTTGCCAAACACCGAATATTCTCTATCTGTTTTGCAACACTAGTCGAACAATCATACAAGAAAACAAGAACATCCTTTTCATATGTATCAACCTTATGAGAGATTCCGGAAGGGATCATAATTCCATGGCATAGATATTCAGTTCCATCCGACATAACACACATCTCTCCATCCAAACAAACGATGATGTGCGCAGCCATATGAGAATGCTCCACCGGATCCGCATATCCTGCATGGATCAAAATATGGTTATTTGCTTCGTATATTTTTGTCATTTCAACACCTCGGCATTTGAACAAAAAAAGAACAGGTCACACAATCTACTCTCATATCGCGGAAGATGGGGTGAGACGGATAATGAAAAAGATTCGGCGAATCTTTTTCCCGTCGAACCGACCGACGAGACATTTATGTCGAGGAGACCTTGAACCCTGGGTTCAAGGAACTCCTCGGCATTTGAACGAAAAAAGAGCAGGTCATTCGACCTGCTCTCTTTCGTTCACTGCGGAAGATGGGACTTGAACCCACACGAGAATACACCCACAAGATCCTTAGTCTTGCTCGTCTGCCAATTCCGACACTTCCGCGTACCATTGTTTCGATTACTCTCAACAACAAAACAGATTATATCACGTACTCTACATTTCGTCAATATCTTTTTTCGATATTTTTCAACTTTTTTATATCATATATATTTTTACAACAATTCCAAGAATTCATTCTGCTCTCTTCGTACAGAAGATGCATATAGAGGAAGATGGGGTGAGACGGAAGTCGAAAAAGATTCGGGGAATCTTTTTCCCGTCGAACCGACCGACGAGACATTTATGTCGAGGAGACCTTGAACCCTGGGTTCAAGGGACTCCTCGGCATTTGAACGAAAAAAGAGCAGGTCATTCGACCTGCTCTCTTTCGATCACTGCGGAAGATGGGACTTGAACCCACACGAGAATACACCCACAAGATCCTTAGTCTTGCTCGTCTGCCAATTCCGACACTTCCGCGTACCATTGTTTCGATTGCTCTCAACAACAAAATGAATTATATTACAAACCATATCATTTGTCAACACTTTTTTATCTTTTCTTTTTATCTTTTTTGCACTATTTTTTCACTTACACTCCACCGACTCATTTTTAACAATTGACAAACCACTACTCTTATATTATAATCACATACACCGATAATTTCATATCGAGATGCAGAAGTGGCGGAATTGGCAGACGCGTACGGTTCAGGTCCGTATGGTAGCAATACTGTGTGGGTTCAAGTCCCATCTTCTGCAGTCCTATAGAAGCCTAATTTAAGGCTTCTTTTTTTATTCTATAATTAATTTACAACAAAAATCTGGCATCCTCAGATAGTACCTTGAGGATGCCAGGGAAAAGGAAGTATTTGTTTACATATTATAATATAGAAGAATTATTCTTCGTAACGGCAATTACCGAAGTAGAAGTTTGCGTTCTTATCATACTCAAAGCCTTTTAACTTCGCGTTTGTGCCTGCCGGCTGCTGCTGGTAGAATAACGGTACCCACGGAGCCTGTTCCATTAATACGGACTGAAGTTTCTGGTACTGTTTCATACGAGCTTCATGGTCTGTGTTAACAGCTGCTTCTGCGATTAACTTATCAACTTCTGTATTCTTGAAGAATGTATAGTTGTTTCCATCATAACCGCACTGATCAGACGGGAATAATGTGGAGAAGCTTCTGTCCGGATCGATTGTGCTGTTGGACCAGCCAAGGATATACATATCGAGTTCACCAGTCTTTAACTGATCAAGGTATGTACCCCACTCAAGAGTCTCAATATCAACATTGATACCGATCTCAGCAAGCTGAGCCTGGATTAATGTAGCTGTTCTTGTACGAACATCGCCGTTTACTGTGATTGTTACGTCAAAGCCGTCCTCATGTCCAGCTTCTTTCATCAACTCTTTTGCCTTTTCTACGTCGAACGGATAATCTTCCTGATCCGGGTTGTAGGACGGGATTGTCTTACCAACGTATGTGTTAGCCGGCTCGCCACGACCCTCAAGGATAGTATCAACGATTTCCTGTTTGTTGATTGCATAGTTTACAGCCTGACGTACTCTTACGTCATCGAAGTACTCGTTTTCACAGTTCATACCCATGAACTCGATGGAAGCACCAACTTCTGCATAAGCAATTAAATCTTTATTATTCTCTACGTTCGGTACGTCGATCTCAGAAAGACGAAGCGCGATATCAGCTTCACCTGTCTCAAGGTTGATACAACGGTTACCTGCCTCCGGAACAACCTTAACAGTAATCTTGCTAGCAAGTGCCGGACCGTCTACGTATTCATCATATCTTTCGATTGTCCAGTGATCAAGCGGCTCCCACTCAACAAACTTAAATGGACCAGAACCAATCGGATTTGCAGCAAACGCCTCAGCGCCCTGCTCATTAATAATATGCTCCGGAACGATGGAGAAGTTCATGTTACCAAGAACATAAAGGATAGCCGGATACGGAGCTGTGAGTTTTAATGTAAACTCATGATCGCTGTCAACGATGATCTCATCGATGTGAGATGCAGAAGAAATTGTACTGGACATAGTCTTCGCACGCTCTAATGTAAATTTAACATCAGCTGTTGTAAGGTCTGTACCATCGTGGAATTTAACGCCTTCTTTAATCTTGAAGCGATATGTTGTATCATCAACCATCTCATAAGACTCTACGAGATCCATTCCAAGTTCACCGTCATCGCTGATGGACATTAATCTGTTGAAAATGTGTCTGATAATAAGACCAGAAGCTACGTCACTCTGGTTCTGCGGATCCATGGATACTACGTCAGAGTTGTAGGCAACTACGATTTCATCTTTCACAATTTTCGCTTCTGTAGCTACTGTTGTAGCCTCAGCTGTTGTTGTCTCTTCTGCTGTTGTAGCTGCTGCAGTTGTAGCTGTTGTAGCTGCTCCACCACCACATGCTGTAAGCATTAATGTTGCTGCGAGAGTTGCTGCGAATACTGGTTTTAATGTTCTTTTCTTCATAATAGTTTCCTCCTCAATCCATATCTCTTTTCGAGATAGTGCTATGTTATCACTTTACCAAAATAAAGTCAAGCACTATTTTTATTTTCTTTTCATTTTGTTTGAAATTTCATGTTAGAAGCAATAAATTTATATATATTTCTTCCGGGAAACTATTGCTTTTTTTCAAAAAAATAACGCTGTCCATTCTGTTTGCACAGATTGGACAACGTCAATTTTACATGCTTAAATTACTTTAAGTTAGCTTTTGCAAGCTCAGCTAATTTAGCAAAGCCTTCTGCGTCGTTGATAGCCATATCGGATAATACCTTACGGTTCATAACAACACCTGCGTTCTTTAAACCGAACATGAATTTGCTGTAGGAAAGGCCGTTCATTCTAGCTGCAGCGTTGATACGAGCGATCCAGAGCTGTCTGAACTGTCTCTTTCTCTCTTTTCTGCCAGCGTAGGAGCTTGTTAATGCTCTCATAACGGACTGTTTTGCTACTCTATACTGTTTGGAACGAGCGCCTCTGTAACCTTTAGCCAGTTTCAGAACTCTGTTGTGTCTTTTCTTAGCGTTTAAGCCACCTTTAATTCTTGCCATTGCTTATTTCCTCCTATTCTTATTCCCGAATTATAAGTACGGTAAAATCTTCTTGATTGCTTTTACGTTTGTAGCATCAACCACGATGTCTTTTCTAAGATTTCTCTTACGTTTTGTAGATTTCTTAGTTAAGATATGGGATTTATAAGCTTTATTTCTTACTAATTTTCCTGTTCCAGTTTTTTTGAAACGCTTTGCAGCTGCTCTGCTTGTTTTCATTTTAGGCATTGTAGTTTCCTCCTTAAAATTATCCCTATTTTTTTGCAGTTAAAAACATTACTAAGCTTCTTCCTTCTACCTTGGAAGGCTTATCTACGACTGCGACATCGGAAAGCTTCTCTGCGAAATCATCCAGAATGTACTTCGTCTGGTTCATGTGAGCGATCTCACGGCCACGGAAACGAAGTGTTACTTTAACTTTGTTACCCTTCTCAAGGAACTTTCTAGCAGAACCGATCTTGGTATTTAAGTCATTTGTATCGATGTTCGGAGAAAGACGAACTTCCTTAACCTCGATAACTTTCTGTTTCTTTTTCGCTTCTTTTTCTCTACGGAGCATCTCGTATTTGTACTTACCGTAGTCGATGATCTTGCAAACCGGCGGCTTTGCAGTCGGTGCGATCTTTACCAGGTCTAACTCTGCATCCTTTGCCATCTTATAAGCATCCTTTGCAGACATGATACCCAGCTGCTCTCCATTTTCTCCAATCAAACGAACTTCTTTATCTCTAATCTGTTCGTTAATCATTAACTCGCTAATAGCCGTACACCTCCATACTCATAGTGCTAAAACCTTTGGCAAAACAAAAAAGCCGATAGTAAACTATCCGCTCATTAACTGCATCGGTTTCGCATGCTGCTGCATGAATATAAACCAACGTTTATGAACCCGGGTCACTTACTCGTGCCGAGGTGAGGCGGATAACCTGCTTTCCTGTACTAGTTGTTCTCACAACCTCATTTACTTTAACATATCCGCCAAGTTTTGTCAACTGTTTAATCACACTTTTTTTGATATTTTTCAATTTCGGACAGCCGTCTGTGAGACAGCTGTCCAATCTGAATTTCATTAATTTTTCTCACGGAAACTTCCGCACTCTGTCTGTCCGACTGATCTTGCGCCGTCTCCTTTGATCGTAATATGATCTGCGCGACACATATGATCATCGTTGTACAGACACTTCACCACGTCACACTCTACATGAAGTTTTGACTCCGGAGTTTTGAAAACATTTTTAAAGAAATTTCCTTTATTTTCCTCAAAACTGCCGCAGTACGTATCTCTGCAGTTTTTTGCTTCTGCTCCTTCCACAAAGATGCCGCTTTTACAACAGCACTTCTCCGCATTATGAACACATGTTGAAACCGTACAATCTAATCTAGTCATATCACATACCTCCTTATTGATCATTTCAACAAGTAGTATGCGCATTTTATCGCTAGACATTCCTTATGCGTCTTTT
>JAFYOD010000094.1 GCA_017556515.1 Lachnospiraceae bacterium | reverse complement strand
CATCTTAATAAAATCTCCATATATTAGCAAAGAATATTTTCGATTTTTAGTTTATCATAGGAATAAAGAAAAATATAGGACCAATAGATACAAAACTTCCCTTTTTTTGTAAAAACGTGTATAATCATAGTAAGTGGCTTTGCTGCTGGAACTTCATTTACGCAACATCAAATGGGGAGGCAAATCGATGGCAGAAATGCAAAAGAAGAAAACAACGATGATGACGGAAGGTGTCATTTGGAAACAGTTGATCGCCTTTGCGATCCCGCTGCTTTTGGGAAATCTGCTGCAGCAGCTTTACAATACGGTTGACTCAATCGTTGTGGGCCAGTTCATCGGAAGTGATGCTCTTGCAGCCGTTAGTTCCTCCAATTCCCTGATCAACATGGTCATTGGTATGTTTTTGGGAATTGCGACCGGAGCCGGCGTAATTATTTCTCAGTATTACGGTGCACGAAATGCACAAAAGATGCAGGATGCAGTTCATACCGGCATTGCTCTTTGCTTTATCGGAGGTGTGATCCTGATCGTGGTCGGAATCGCATTTTCACCGACGATCCTTCGACTGATGGGAACACCGGAAAATGTGATGAAAAATTCCGTTATATATTTCCGGATTTTCTTTGCAGGTTCTCTTTTTAACTTAACCTACAATATGGCATCGGGAATCTTGAGAGCCGTAGGCGATTCCAAGAATCCGTTATATTTCCTGGCAGCTTCCTCGATCACCAACATCATTCTGGATCTTCTGTTCGTCGTAGTTGGCGGAATGGGTGTAGAAGGCGTTGCGATCGCAACTGTGATCGCTCAGGCACTTTCGATGGTATTGTGTTTAAGAGTTTTAGCAAAAACCGATAATATTTATAAACTGGATCTGAAAAAGCTGAGTCTGAAACCGGCTATGGTGAAGATGATCTTGGTGACAGGCCTTCCTACCGGTTTGCAGCATTCGATCATTTCGTTATCTAATGTAATCGTGCAGGCGAATATCAATGCCTACGGTGCGATGGCAATGGCAGGATTCGGATCCTACATTAAGATCGACGGATTTGCCCAGCTTCCGATGCAGAGCTTCTGTCTGGCAGCAACAACTTTTACCGGACAGAATATCGGTGCAGGAAAGACCGACCGTGTCAAGAAAGGTATCTGGCAGAATATTGCAATCTGTTTGATCTACGTCGGATTTGTCAGTGTTGCAATGTATATATACGCACCACAGCTGATCAGTATCTTCAGTACGGAACCGGAAGTGGTCCGTTTCGGTACGATTTCCATGCGCCTGATCATTCCGTTCTATGCGATCCTTCCGATCCACCAGGTTCTGATGGGAACCATGCGCGGAGCCGGAAAGACGATGGAATCCATGGTCATCACGGTTGGAAATATGTGCGTACTGCGTATGATCTATATCAATCTCCTCGTTCCGTTCTTCCCGAGCTACGAGGCGGTTATGATGGGATATCCGATTACCTGGATCGGAACATTTATCCTGGATGTTTTATATATTTGGAAAGGCAACTGGCTGCCTAAGCCAGAAGAAATAGAGATGTATTAAATTTTCAATGATAAAAGGAGTACACTTATGAAAGATGGATTTATCCGCGTTGCGGCCGCTACCCCTGATATTAAAGTTGCAGATCCTGTGTTTAACGCAGAGAAGATCTGGGAGATGATCGAAGAAGGAAAAGAAAAGGGAGCGAAAGTGATGGTATTCCCGGAACTTGCTCTGACAGGCTATACTTGTGGCGATCTGTTCCTTCAGGATGTTCTGGTGGAAAAAGCCAAGGACGAGTTAAAGAAATTGATCAAAAAGACCGAAGGTATGGATATGCTGGCATTTGTAGGTCTTCCGTGGGAGAAAAACGGAAAACTGTACAATGTTGCTGCAGCGATCTGGAATGGTGAACTGTTAGGTCTTGTTACAAAGACAAATATCCCGAACTATTCCGAGTTCTATGAGCTCAGACATTTCAATGCAGGCCCGATCGCTCCGGAAGAGGAAGAGTGGAACGAGTCCTATGTTCCGTTCGGAAGCAATATTTTATTCAAATGTGCAAATGTTCCGGGTCTTGTGATCGCAGGCGAGATCTGTGAGGACGTGTGGGTTATGAGCCCGCCAAGTATCTCTCATGCGATGGCAGGTGCGACTGTGATCGTGAACTGCTCTGCAAGCGATGAGACAACCGGTAAACACCTTTACAGAAACAGCCTGATCTCCGGTCAGTCTGCAAGACTGGTTTGCGGCTATATTTATGCCAACGCAGGTGAAGGCGAGTCCACACAGGATCTTGTATTCGGCGGTCACAACATCATCGCTGAAAACGGCACCATCCTTGCAAACTCCAAACGTTTCCAGAACGGCGTGATCTACGCAGATCTGGATTTGGAGAAGATCCGCAGTGAGCGTCGTCGTATGACAACCTTCCAGATGACTGCAGATCTTGCAGATTATGATTTTGTTGAGTTTGAGATTGACGAAGAAGAACTGGATCTTGAGCGTTTCATCGATCCGTCTCCGTTCGTTCCGTCTGATGCAGCCACAAGAAATGAGCGTTGTGAAGAGATCCTTACCATCCAGGCAATGGGTCTTAAGAAACGTCTGGCTCATACCGGCTGCAAGAATGTCGTGATCGGTATCTCCGGCGGTCTGGATTCTACACTGGCTCTCCTTGTTATAGCAAAAGCGTTTGACATGCTGAACATTCCGAGAGAAAATATCCTTTCTGTTACAATGCCGTGTTTCGGTACCACAGACCGTACTTACAACAATGCCTGCGTTCTGACAAACAAACTTGGCGCAGAGTTAAAAGAAGTTGTGATCAAAGAGGCTGTTAATGTACATTTCCGTGATCTGGGTCACGATTCCAATATCCACGATGTTACTTATGAGAACTCCCAGGCTCGTGAGAGAACTCAGGTGCTGATGGATCTTGCCAACAAGAACGGCGGTCTTGTTATCGGTACAGGCGATATGTCTGAGCTGGCACTTGGCTGGGCAACATACAACGGAGACCATATGTCCATGTACGGCGTAAATGCTTCCGTTCCGAAGACACTGGTTCGTCATCTGGTACGTTATTATGCGGATACTTGCAGCGATGCAGAGCTTGCAGCAGTGCTTTACGATATCTTAGATACACCGGTAAGTCCGGAGCTGCTTCCGCCGACAGAGGGACAGATTTCCCAGAAAACAGAGGATTTAGTGGGCCCGTATGAGTTACATGACTTCTTCATGTACTATATCTTAAGATTTGGTTATCGTCCGTCCAAGATCTTCCGTCTTGCAAAGATCGCATTCAAGGGCGAGTACAGCGACGATATCATCTACAAGTGGTTAAATACATTCTACAGAAGATTCTTTGCACAGCAGTTCAAACGTTCCTGTCTTCCGGATGGTCCGAAGGTCGGTTCCGTTGCAGTATCTCCGAGAGGCGATCTGAGAATGCCGTCTGATGCAGCAAGAAGAATCTGGATGGATGAATTAGAATCTATCCGCCCGGAGGTTTAAGATGATCAGCAGTACCAAGAACGAACAGGTAAAGACGGTCATAGAATTAAAGAAAAAGGCGAAAGCCAGAAATGAAGCAAAATTATTTGTAGTTGAGGGAGTTCGGATGGTATCCGAGCTCCCAAAAGAAAGAACGGAGAAATTATACGTTTCTGAGAGTTTTTACAAAAATCCGGAAAATGAGAAATTTCTGAATGACTATCCGCAATATGAGATCGTGACAGATTCTGTATTTTCTGCGATGTCAGACACTCAGACACCACAAGGCGTTATGGCACTGATCCGTCAGTACGAGTATGGGATCGATGATATTCTGAAAGCAGATGGAAAAGCACATCTGATGATCCTGGAAAATCTGCAGGATCCGGGCAACCTGGGTACGATCCTGAGAGCAGGTGAAGGTGCAGGAATCACTGGCCTGATCATGAGCCGCGATACCGTGGATATTTATAATCCAAAGGTAATCCGTTCTACCATGGGATCCGTGTTCCGTGTTCCGTTCTTCTATACAGATGACATTTTCAAAACTGTTAGGGAACTTCAGGAGCGTGGGATCCGTCTGTTTGCGGCACACCTTGGCGGAAAAAATAATTACGAGCAGGAAGACTATACGGGAGATATCGGTTTCCTGATCGGAAACGAAGGAAACGGTCTCACGGATGAACTTTCTGATATGGCTGATACATGGGTGAAGATCCCGATGGCAGGAAATGTAGAGTCCCTGAATGCGGCGATCGCAGCAGCGATCCTCATGTTTGAGACAGCCAGACAGCGAAGGAGTTGATATTATGACAATGATCGGCTGGCTGGTGGTTCTCGTGGTATTTATTGCGATTGAGTTAAATACCATGGCATTGACCACGATTTGGTTTGCCGGAGGAGCTCTTGCAGCTTTCTTTGTTGCATTTGCCGGTTTTTCTGTGAAAACCCAACTGGTAGTCTTTCTGATCGTATCGTTACTGATGCTAATCTTTACCAGACCTTTTGCATCAAAATTTATCAACAAGGGAACAGTAAAGACAAACGTCGATGGACTGATCGGAAAGAAAGCCAGAGTAACTGCAGAGATCAATAATCAGTTTTCACAGGGAGCAGCAGTCATCGGTGGTCAGGAGTGGACTGCCAGAACAGAAGATGACGAATGTACGGTTCCGGTTGGGACCATGGTCCTGATCAAGGAAATCCGTGGTGTGAAATTGATCGTAGAACCAATAAAGGAGGAGAAATAGTATGGTACCATTTATCACAATCATATTATTGTTTTTGATCGCGCTTATGGTATTTGCTTCCTGCATCCGAATCGTTCCTCAGGCGCAGGCAATGGTTGTTGAGCGTCTTGGAGCGTATCTTGATACATGGGGAGTGGGAATCCACTTTAAGGTGCCGTTCATTGACCGTGTTGCAAAACGCGTGCTCTTAAAAGAACAGGTTGTGGACTTTCCGCCGCAGCCGGTTATCACAAAAGATAACGTTACCATGAAAATTGATACAGTCGTATTCTTTCAGATCACAGACCCGAAGCTCTATGCCTACGGTGTTGAAAATCCGATCATGGCGATCGAAAATCTGACAGCAACGACTCTTCGAAATATCATTGGTGATCTGGAACTTGATGAGACATTAACTTCCAGAGAAACGATCAACACAAAGATGAGAGCAGCTCTTGACGTGGCAACAGATCCGTGGGGCATCAAGGTAAACCGTGTAGAGCTGAAAAATATCATTCCTCCGGCAGCGATCCAGGATGCGATGGAGAAGCAGATGAAGGCGGAGCGTGAACGTCGTGAAGCGATCCTTCGAGCGGAAGGTGAAAGAGAATCCACGATCCTTGTTGCAGAAGGTAAGAAGCGTTCTGCAATCCTGGATGCAGAGGCAGATAAAGAAGCTGCGATCCTGCACGCAGAGGCAGAAAAAGAGAAACGGATCAAAGAGGCAGAAGGTCAGGCTGAAGCAATTTTGAAGATCCAGCAGGCCAATGCAGACGGTATCCGTATGATCAAAGAAGCCGGAGCTGATGAGGCAGTACTCCGCATCAAGAGTTTAGAAGCATTCGCAAAGGCAGCAGACGGAAAGGCAACAAAGATCATCATTCCGTCGGAGATCCAGTCTATGGCCGGCCTTGTAAAAAGTGTGACAGAGATAGCTGCGAAAGAGGATCAGTAAGCGGATTGAAAGCCGGAAAAGAGAACGATAGGAGACATATAGATGGCTGGAAATGAAAAGAGGCGTAAAGTAAGAGGGACAACGGCAGCATTGGATACGATGCATATCGTGATCGGTATTGTGATCGTGCTGTTGGCTGTGATCTCTTTTATGAATCCGGAAGATAACATGTTTTTCTTCCCGATCATTTTCTTACTGGCAGCGATCTTGAACCTGGCAACGGGAAATTATAAATTAAGACGAAGCAAGCGCAATCAGAGGCAGAAGATCACGGCGATCGGTCAGATGATCTTTGGATCCGTTTTGATT
>JAFYOD010000012.1 GCA_017556515.1 Lachnospiraceae bacterium | reverse complement strand
TTTGTTCACATTTCATAATCCCTATGATATAATGATACTACCATCTAAAACAAACTAGTTAATGGGGCAAAATGAACAGCAAGAGGTGATATCGTGGTAAGAAAAGAAATGATAGCGATGCTGTTGGCTGGCGGACAAGGCAGCCGTCTTGGTGTACTTACACAGAAAGTTGCAAAGCCTGCAGTATCTTTTGGCGGCAAATATAGAATTATTGATTTCCCGCTGAGCAATTGCATTAATTCTGGCGTTGATACAGTCGGTGTCCTGACACAGTATCAGCCATTACGTTTAAACGCACATATCGGAATTGGTATTCCGTGGGACTTAGACCGTAACGTAGGTGGTGTGACCGTTCTTCCGCCGTACGAGAGAAGTAAAGGCAGTGACTGGTATACAGGTACTGCAAACGCGATCTATCAGAACATTGAGTATATGGATTATTACAATCCGGAGTATGTTCTGATCCTTTCCGGTGACCACATTTATAAGATGGATTATGAAGTGATGCTGGAGTACCACAAGGCAAACAATGCAGACGTTACCATCGCAGCGATGACAGTTCCGATGGAGGAAGCAAGCCGTTTCGGTATCCTGATCACAGATGATACAAACAAGATCACTGAGTTTGAAGAGAAACCGGCAAACCCGAGAAGCAACCTGGCTTCCATGGGTATTTATATTTTCAACTGGAAAGTTCTGAAGGAAGCTCTTCTTACTCTTTCTGATGTTCCGGGCTGTGACTTTGGTAAGCATGTGATCCCGTACTGCCACGAGAAGACAGGTAAGATCTATGCATACGAGTTCAATGGTTACTGGAAGGATGTTGGAACTCTCGGTTCTTACTGGGAGGCTAACATGGAGCTGATCGATATCATTCCGGAGTTCAATCTTTATGAAGAATACTGGAAAATCTATACAAAGACAGACCGTATCCCGCCGCAGTTTATCGATGCCGATGCGAAGGTAACAAAGAGTATCATTGGTGAAGGCACTGAAATCTATGGAGAGGTAACAAACTCCGTAATTGCTGAGGGCGTTACCATTGAAAAAGGTGCGGTTGTCAAGGATTCTATCATCATGCAGGATTCCGTGATCGGAGCCGGCGCCGTGATTGAAAAAGCGATCATTGCAGAGAACGTTACGATCGGTGCAAATGCACATCTTGGCGTGGGCGAATATGCAGACAGCAAGTACGATCCGAAGGTTTACCAGTTTGATCTGGTGACTGTTGGTGAGCACTCCGTAGTTCCGGAGGGCGTAAAGATCGGTAAGAATACAGCAATTTCAGGCGTAACCGAGCCAAATGACTACCCGGATGGACAGCTTGAAAGTGGCGGCTACATAGTAAAGGCAGGTGGAAACGCATGAGAGCAGTAGGTATCGTTTTAGCTGGTGGTAACAGCAGGCGCATGCGCGAGCTTTCCAAAAAGAGAGCGATCGCAGCTATGCCGGTTGCAGGAAGTTTCCGCAGCATCGACTTTGTTTTAAGTAATATGAGCAACTCTCATATCCAGAGCGTTGCAGTTTTGACACAGTACAATTCCCGTTCTTTAAATGAGCACTTAAGTTCCTCCAAATGGTGGGATTTCGGTCGTAAACAGGGCGGTCTCTATGTATTCCCTCCGACGATCACAGCGGAGCACAATGACTGGTATCGCGGTACTGCAGACGCCCTTTACCAGAACCTGGACTTCTTAAAGAGAAGCCACGAACCGTATGTAGTGATTGCAGCCGGAGACGGTATCTATAAGATCGACTACAATAAAGTTCTGGAATATCATATTGAAAAGAAAGCAGATATCACAATTGTCTGCAAGGATATGCCGGCCGATGTGGATGTAACCAGATTTGGTATGGTGAAGACTAATGCAGATGGCAGGATCACAGATTTTGAGGAGAAACCGATGGTGGCGGACTCCACAACAATCTCTTGTGGTATTTACGTGATCCGTCGTCGCCAGCTGATCGAACTCTTAGAGAGAAGCGCAGGCGAAGGTCATTATGATTTCGTAAAAGACATTCTGGTTCGTTATAAGAATGTAAAGAGAATCTACGCATACAAACTGGAGTCCTATTGGAACAACATTGCATCTGTTGATGCATATTACCAGACCAATATGGATTTCTTAAAACCGGACGTTCGTAAGTACTTCTTCAGAGAGTATCCGGATATCTACTCCAAAGTAGATGATCTGCCGCCGGCAAAATACAATCCGGGTGCAGATGTGAAGAACAGTCTTGTTGCCAGTGGATGTATCTTAAACGGTAAGGTAGAAAATTCTCTTCTGTTTAAGAAAGTATTCATCGGAAACAACTGTGTGATCAAAAATTCTATCATTCTCAACGACGTGTACATTGGGGATAATACCGTTATTGAGAACTGCATCGTAGAGAGCCGTGCAACCATCCGTGCAAACACAACTTATATTGGCAAGCCGGATGATGTGAAGGTTGTTGTCGAAGAAAACGAAAGATATACTTTGTAAGATAAAGAACCCACGGGGAGTTAACAGGGGGAGGTAATTTATGCAGGTTACAGATGTACGAGTGAGAAAGATTGAAAAGGACGGTAAGATGAAAGCGATCGTGTCCATTACATTGGATAACGAATTCGTGATCCACGATATTAAGGTCATTGAGGGAGAAAAAGGCCTGTTTATCGCAATGCCGAGCAGAAAGGCAGCGGATGGTGAATATCGTGATATCGCACATCCGATCAATTCCGGAACACGCGACATGATCCAGAAAGTGATTCTTGAAAAATACGAGATGACAACTTTAGAGACAGAATCATAAGTTCAAGTTGACAAGATCCTGCAGTCTGTATTTCGCAGACTGCAGGATTTTTTGTCTGTAAATTTTTCGTTTATAAAACAATAAATGAGATATTGAAATTGTTATATCTATCCGTTATAATTAAAATGGACTATAAGGTACAACTTGGTTAGCAAGATTGTAATTATATTAATTAAGGAGAATCGAACGATGGATAAGAAACTTGTGTATACCGGTAAGACAAAAAATGTATATGCACTTGAGAATGGCAACTATCTTTTAAAATTCAAAGATGATTGTACGGGTAAAGATGGCGTGTTTGATCCGGGCGAGAACGCGGTTGGCTTGACAATCGATGGCGTAGGTGATGTAAACCTTCGCATGTCTATTTATTTCTTCGAAAAGATTAACGCAGCAGGAATCCGCACACATTATGTGAGCGCAAACCTTGAAGATACAACAATGGAAGTGCTTCCGGCGAAAGTATTCGGTCAGGGCCTTGAAGTTATCTGCCGCCATAAAGCAGTAGGAAGCTTCATCCGCCGTTATGGCCAGTACATCGAGGCTGGAGCAGATCTTCCGGCTTATGTAGAGACAACATTTAAGAACGATGAGTTAGGTGATCCGCTCGTAACAAAAGATGCTCTTGCAGCATTAGGCGTTATGACAGAGGCTCAGTATGACTCTATGAAAGATATGACACAGAAGATCACACAGATCGTTGCAGACGACCTGAAAGAAAAGGGTATGGTTCTTTACGATATCAAGTTCGAGTACGGTTATGACGCAGATGGAAACGTGATGCTGATCGACGAGATCGCATCCGGAAACATGCGCGTATACAAAGACGGTCAGTACATTGATCCGATGACTCTTTCTGAACTGTTCTTTGCATAAAAGAAAGCACTGATATTTGAAACTATTGACATAAAGATAAAAAGAGTGAGGTAATTAAAGATGGCATTTTATTATTCCGAACCGTCCCGTACATTTAACGAGTATCTGTTAGTTCCGGGTTTTTCTTCTAAAGATTGTACACCGGCAAACGTTTCCTTAAAGACTCCGGTTGTAAAGTATAACAAACGTGCGGGTGAAGAGTGTCCGTTAACAATGAATATTCCGATGGTATCCGCAGTTATGCAGTCTGTATCCGGTGAAAACATGGGTGTAGCACTTGCAAAAGAAGGCGGTATCGCGTTCATTTTCGTTTCCCAGCCGATCGAGCAGCAGGCTGAGATGGTTCGTAAAGTTAAAAACAACAAAGCCGGTTTCGTAGTGAGCGATTCCAACTTACGCGTAGACAACACTATGGCAGACGTGGTTGCTCTCAAAGAGCGCACAGGCCACTCCACAATGGCTGTTACAGATGACGGTACAGGCACAGGTAAATTACTCGGTATCGTTACAAGCCGTGACTACCGTGTGAGCCGTATGGATCCGAACACTCCGGTATCTGCATTCATGACTCCATTAGAGAAGATCGTTTACGCTCCGGAAGGAACAACATTAAAAGAGGCAAACGATATCATCTGGGAGCACAAATTAAACACACTTCCGATCGTTTCCAAGGAAGGTAACCTGGTTGCATTCGTATTCCGTAAGGACTATGATTTCCATAAGAGCAATCCGTTAGAGTTATTAGATGCTGACAAACGTTATATCGTAGGTGCAGGTATCAATACTCGTGACTACGCGGAGCGTGTTCCGGCTCTTGTTGAGGCTGGTGTTGACGTTCTCGTTATCGACTCTTCCGAGGGTTACTCCGAGTGGCAGGCAATGACTCTGAAATGGATCCGTGATCACTACGGTGACAAAGTAAAAGTTGGTGCAGGTAACGTTGTTGACGGTGAAGGTTTCCGTTACCTTGTAGAAGCAGGTGCTGACTTCGTTAAGATCGGTATCGGCGGCGGTTCCATCTGTATCACACGTGAAACAAAGGGTATCGGTCGCGGACAGGCTACAGCAGTTATCGATGTAGCTGCAGAGCGTGACAAATACTATGAAGAAACAGGTATCTATGTACCGATCTGTTCTGACGGCGGTATCGTACATGATTATCATATGACTCTGGCTCTTGCTATGGGTTCTGACTTCTGCATGTTAGGTCGTTACTTCTCCAGATTTGACGAGTCCCCGACAAGCAAAGTTCTCGTAAACGGCAGCTACATGAAAGAGTACTGGGGCGAAGGAAGTGCGCGCGCACGTAACTGGCAGCGTTATGACCTTGGCGGCGCAGGCAAACTGAGCTTCGAAGAGGGTGTAGACTCTTACGTTCCGTACGCTGGTTCTCTTTCCGACGGCGTTGCTGTGACATTAGCAAAGATCCGTTCCACAATGTGTAACTGTGGTGCGTTAACTCTTCCGGAGTTACGCGACAAGGCGAAATTAACTCTTGTATCTGCAGTATCCATCGTTGAGGGCGGTGCACATGATGTACAGCTGAAAGATGCTTCCAACGCAAAATAATGCGTGTAGGGCGTTTCACTGAATAGTTTTTACGGCTGCAGAAGTCTATTCTGCAGCCGTATAGTTATTTTAAAGAAAGTGGGAGAATGTGTATGTCTTTTAAGTCTGATATTGAAATTGCACAGGAGTGTGCGAAAAAGAGAATTACTGAGATTGCAGCTGTTGCAGGTGTAGAAGATAAATATCTGGAGCAGTATGGTAACTATAAAGCAAAAGTTGATTATGCGCTGTTAAAGGATAAAGCAGATGAACCGAATGGTAAGCTGATCCTGGTAACTGCGATCAATCCGACTCCGGCAGGCGAGGGTAAGACAACAACAACCGTTGGTCTCGCTGACGGTCTTCGCAAGATTGGTAAAAAGGCAGTGGTTGCTCTTCGTGAGCCGTCCCTTGGTCCGGTATTCGGTGTAAAAGGCGGCGCGGCAGGCGGCGGATATGCACAGGTGGTTCCGATGGAGGATATCAACCTGCATTTTACAGGTGACTTCCATGCGATCGGTGCAGCAAACAACCTTCTTGCAGCGATGTTAGATAACCACATTCAGCAGGGCAATACACTTGGCATTGATCCGAGAAAGATCACTTGGAAACGTGCAGTTGACATGAATGACAGACAGCTTCGTAATATCGTAGTAGGTCTTGGCGGAAAGCCGAACGGAACTCCGCGTGAGGACGGTTTTGATATCACAGTAGCATCTGAGGTAATGGCTGTTCTTTGCCTTGCAAGTGATATCACAGATCTGAAGGAAAGACTTTCCAGAATCATCGTTGCATATACTTACGATGACAAGCCGGTAACTGCAGGTCAGTTAAAGGCTCAGGGCGCTATGGCAGCTCTTTTAAAAGATGCTTTAAAGCCGAACTTGGTACAGACTCTGGAAGGAACTCCGGCGTTTATTCACGGTGGTCCGTTCGCGAACATTGCACATGGATGTAACTCTGTAACAGCTACAAGAATGGCTATGAAGTTAGGTGAGTATGCAGTAACTGAGGCTGGCTTCGGTGCGGATCTGGGTGCTGAGAAATTCCTGGATATCAAGTGCCGTATGGCAGGTCTTGCTCCGTCTGTAGTTGTTGTGGTTGCGACGGTACGTGCACTGAAACATCACGGTGGTGTTGCGAAAGCAGATCTGAATATCGAGAACTTAGAAGCACTTGAGGCAGGTCTTCCGAACCTCCTTCAGCATGTGGAGAATATCACAAAAGTATTCAAATTACCGTGCGTGGTTGCGATCAATGCGTTCCCGACTGATACAGAGGCAGAATTAAAACTTGTAGAAGAGAAGTGTCATGAGCTTGGTGTTAACGTTGCTCTGTCCGAAGTTTGGGCAAAAGGCGGCGAAGGTGGAAAGGCACTTGCAGAAGAAGTAGTAAGACTTTGTGAGGAGCCGAATGAGTTCACATTTACTTATGAAGATAATATGTCCATTAAGGAAAAGCTGAATGCGATCGCGACAAAGATTTACAGAGCAGACGGCGTACAGCTGGTTGGCAGTGCTGTGAAGCAGATCAAACAGCTGGAGGAACTGGGCTTTGGCAATATGCCGATCTGTATGGCGAAGACACAGTACAGCTTCTCTGATGATCAGAAGAAACTGGGTGCTCCGAGAAACTTCACGATCCAGGTTCGTAACCTGAAAGTATCCGCAGGTGCAGGATTTATCGTGGCTCTGACAGGCGATATTATGACTATGCCGGGTCTTCCGAAAGTTCCGGCTGCTGAGAGAATCGACGTTGACGAAAATGGCGTAATCAGCGGATTATTCTAATAATATAACTTTTACTTATGTTAATATCAAAATCCCTCGTTTGCATTCTGAATAGGTATGGGGTAAAATGCTTATGTATAATGCGTTTAGTTATAATACCTATATATAAAGAACAAAGGAGACTGAGAACGATATGAACAAAAGTTTATTTACACCTCTGCGCGCGGAAGGCTTAACAACCATGAAGATTCGTTATGACTTCAAGACAGATAAGGTGAAATTATATGCAGCAAAAGAGTGGGATCCGGATTTCGACTTCTCCAAGTACAACCATGAGTGGTGGATTGATGGAATCTATACAGAAGACGCAAAATTCTACAACACAAAAGAGACTTGGGCATTATTCGAGAAATACGATCACAAAGAGTACTTAGAAGAAGTGATCGATCTTCTTCGTGCAGGTAAACACTTTGGTATTGATATTTTCTACTATGACAAGTACGATATTCGTTTTATGATGAACGAGCACAGCCGTAAGCTTGGTGTTCTCAATAAGAGCCACGCGATCATGGCAGGCGGTATCCGTCGTCATACATACGAAGAAGAGGAAATGGATGTTATCATCGATGGTCTGAATCTCGGTCGTGGTATGAGCTTTAAGAACATTGCAGGTCATCTCCCGTTTGGCGGATGTAAAGCAACTGTTACAATGTCTCCGCTTGATATGGACAACATGGAGATTATGGGCTTCTTAGCATTCGCTCTTGACAGCTGCCGTGATATGACAGGTCCGGATATGAACTTCCCGGTAGAGATGTCTGACGTGATGATCGAGCAGGGCTTCTCTATGCAGTACACAGGTGGTATGAAAGCGAAGACAGGCCCGACAGGTACTCCGACTGCTTACGGTGTATACCTTGCGCTGTTAGAGGCGATCAACTTCCAGGAAGGCGTTAGAAGTGTTGCAGGTAAATCTGTTGCGCTTATGGGCCTTGGTGCAGTAGGCTGGTACATGGCTGAGTACTTACTGGAAGGCGGTATTTCCAAGCTGATCGTTGCTGATATCAACCAGGCTGCTGTTGAGAAATTCATCGCAGAGCATCCGGGTCACGACATCACAAGCGTTCCGGTATCCGAGATCCTTTCTCAGGAAGTAGATATCTTAAGCCCGTGTGCAATCGGCGGTATTTTTGATGATGCAACAATCCCGACATTAAACTGCAAATATATCTTTGGTTCTTCCAACAACGGTCTCAAAGCATCTTCTCAGGAAGAAGAGATCCGTCTTGCAAAACTCATTGCAGAGCGCGGTATCCTTTACCAGGTAGAGTGGTGGCACAACACTGCAGGCGTTATCTGCGGTGCTGAGGAATACCTCTTTGACGGTGATGCAGAGTCCCTTCGCAAGAAAGTGGAAGCGATCATGACAGAAAATACAATTCTTTCCTTAAATGGTGCGAAAGAGCAGGGAATCACTCCGACTGAGTTCGTTTACCGTTACTGTGAAGACTTACTTTACAAATAAGAATAGAAAAAAGGCGGCTGCAGATGATCTGCAGTCGCCTTTTTGCGTTATATAGAATGAATTAGAAAGTCTTAGCAACTTCTTTTAAGATTTCCTGACATTTTGCCGGGAATCTGCCAAGGTGGTCCGGACCAACGTTGAGCAGGTAGTTGATGCCCATACCGTTGAGTTTCTTCTTGATCTCTGCGATCTTGTTTGCATCTTTCCAGTTCTGGTCTGCTGCGAAATAGCCCCATGTGTTGTTCATAGTAGCAGCTGTCTCGTAAAGACCATACGGAGATGGTTTGAAACCATCGATCTCGTTCATGAGGGACGGATCGAATTCCTGGTTCTCCGGCATGGAATCAGGGATCTCGTTGTCGCCAAGGGAAACGTAATCGTATGCACCATTGCCGAGACGGGAGTTGATGAGGCAGTTCGGCTGATATTTCTTAACCATTTCGAAGATACGACGGCTCTGATCATCTGTGAGAGTCATCGGCATATCAAACCAGATCAGGCAAAGCTCACCATAGTTTGTAAGGATCTCTTCGATCTGCGGAAGAATCTTGTTCTCGAAGCAGATATCGAAGTTCTTGTCCATATCCTTCGGGAAATCCCAGTCGTTGCACCACATGCTCTCGCCATTCGGAATGTGGTAGGACTTAAATCCGCCGCCGTTCGGATCATGCCAGTCAAGGTCCTGAGAGTAGTAGAGACCGAACTTCAGACCATGTCTTGCACATGCTTCAGAGAGCTCTTTGATGATATCTCTGCCGAACGGTGTTGCGTCAACAACATTATATTTGTCAACTTTGGAATGGAACAGAGCGAAACCATCGTGATGTTTGCTTGTGATTACCATGTATTTCATGCCGCAGTCTTTTGCGAATTTTACCCATTCATCTGCATCGAAGAATACCGGGTTGAATGCCTTTGCTAATTTCTCATACTCTGCATTCGGAATACGCATCTGGGACTGAATCCATTCGCCGTATTTGTGTGTGGAAATTTTGCCGTCATATTCGCCGGCAAGTAAGGAATAGAGACCCCAGTGGATCATCATACCGTACTGAGCTTCTTTAAACCATTTTCTCATATCCATCGTGAATTACCTCCAAAAGATAAGGTACCTGCAGCATCGTTGTCGATTACTGCGGTAAGAATGTTTTAACAGCGAAGGAATCAAAGATAGCCTTTCTAGCTGCTGCAAGGGAGTCATACTCGCCTGCTGTTAACATCTGAGCGACAATGTTGCCGAGAGCTGTTGCCTCGCCCGGACCTGCGTAAACAGTTTTGCCTGTTACGTTGGCTGTTAACTGGTTGAGGTATGCTGCGTTGGAACCGCCGCCTACAATGTTGATCGCTTCATAAGTCTTGCCTGTGATAGATTCCAGTTCTTTGACTGTTCTTCCATAACACTCCGCAAGGCTCTGATATACGACTGTGGAAACTTCGCCCGGTGTCTTCGGAACCGGCTGTCCGGTTCTTTCGCAGTAATCGCAGATTGCCTGGATCATGCTGTCCGGAGCAAAGAAGTCATTGGCATCCACGTCAACTCTGGACGGGAAATCTTTCACTTCTTCCGCCATATCGCAAAGTTCCGCAAAGGAATATTTGTCGTCATATTCATGGCGCACAGACTGGATCATCCAAAGGCCCATGATATTCTTTAAGAAACGGTAGCGGTAGTCGTAACCACCTTCGTTTGTCAGGTTTGCTTTCTTGCTTTCTTCTGTACAGATCGCTTCTTCCAGCTCCACGCCCATCAGGGACCATGTACCGGAACTGATGTAGATTGTTTCTACGCCCATGCTCGGAACTGCCATAACGGCAGAGCCTGTGTCATGAGAAGCAGGGAGAACTACCTGGCAGTTGAAACCAACTTCCTCCGCAACGTCTGCGGAAAGTGTTCCGAGAACAGAGCCCGGTTTTTTGATCTCCGGGAAAATATGTTTCGGGAAGCCAACCATATCAAACAGTTCATAATCCCAGTCTTTTGTGTTTGGATTTACAAGCTGTCCTGTTGTTGCGATGGTGTACTCAGCCGCTTTTTTGCCTGTGAGCAGGAAGTGGTAGTAGTCCGGAGTCATGAGGAGTGTTTCTGCTTTCTCCAGTAACTCCGGCTGTTTTGTTTTTACAGCCATAAGCTGGTAAATGGTATTGTAAAGCTGTTTTTGGATACCGGATCTTCCGTAGAGGTCATCTTCACTGATGTACTTGGAAAGTTCAGCGTCCATGCCCTGGGTACGGCTGTCACGGTAACCCACAGTGTATCCGACTTTCTTGCCTTCTGCATCGATCAGGGCGAAGTCAACGCCCCAGGTGTCAATGCCCATGGAAACCGGGATCTTACCGGCTTCTTTGCATTTTTTCAGACCTGCTTTGATCTCTGTGAATAAAGCGTCGGAATCCCAGCATTTATAGCCGTCGACATCCTTCATTCCGTTTTCGAAGCGATGGATCTCTTCCAGCTGTAATTTTCCGTCTTCAATATAACCGAGAATGTGGCGGCCGCTGGACGCACCAATATCCACGGCAAGATAATAGTTGTTCATATTACCTCCAAGAAGGGAAATTATTTGTTGTATTTCTTGTAACCCGGGTGTTTGCCTGTTACGCCGTATTTCGGTCTCATACCAATGAGAGTATCGATATCCTTGTTGGAGATCTCTTTTACGCCGCCAAGTAAGTGAGCTGTCAGCTCGATCTTAGCCCAGAGCTCAAGGCTTTCCATACGGTAGTAAGCTGTGATCAGGTCAGCACCAACTGTGAGAGCACCGTGGTTCTCAAGGAGCATAACGTCATGCTCAGCAAGGTACGGACGGATCGCATCCGGAACTTCCATTGTGGACGGTGTGCCGTACGGTGTTACCGGAACGGAACCAATGGCGATAACGCTCTCGATCATGGAGTAGTTGTCCATATGTACATGAGCCACTGCGAAACCGGTTGCTGTCGGCGGATGTGCGTGTACTACGGATTTCACATCTTCACGCTCTTTGTAGCAGCAAAGGTGCATCTTTGTCTCGGAAGACGGACGGTAGCCTTCTTTTGCCTCGAGGATGTTGCCATCCAGGTCGATCAGAACGAGCATGTCCGGAGTGATAAAGCTTTTGCTGATACCTGTCGGTGTAGCAATGATCTCGTTTTCACCTACACGAACTGTAATGTTGCCGTCATTTGCAGCAACCCAGCCCTGCTGCCACATTCTATGGCAAATATCACAGATCTGTTCTTTAATTTCCTGATATTTCATATCTGTCACCAATCTTTCCCCGCAGACCACATATGTCTGCGATACTAAGGGTATTGTTATTATAAGTTAGATGATTTTTATAGAATTTACAATTAGTCGAGATCGTCAAAATCCATTTACATTTGCAGAATCCTTAGCAACTCTTAGGATTGGAAAAGATGCGTTGTTCACAAAAATCCATTTGTCTGAGTTGTACGAGTTATGGATTTTTGTGAACGTACTTAGCATCTTTAACGATTCTTAGAGTTGCTTGGGTTCGAAACCGTAAAGGGATTTGATGATATTCGACTATTGTAACATTGTATTAAAAATTGTCTTATTTATATAACGGACCGTAAGTCGCGCAAGCTCTGTAGTCTGCGCCCTCTTTATCCATTCCAAATGCATCCCATGCCTTCGGTCTGAAGATGCTCTCTGCCGGAACGTTGTGCATGCAAACCGGGATTCTTAACATGGAGCACATTGTGATCAGGTCAGCACCGATGTGGCCATAGGAGATAGCGCCGTGGTTAGCACCCCAAGCGTTCATTACTTCATAAGCTGTCTTGAACGGGGAACCTTCCTTGCCATCACATCTCGGAGCGAACCATGTGCACGGCCATGTGTAGTCTGTTCTCTTCCATAATGCATCGGAAACCTCTGCCGGAAGACCTACTGTCCAACCTTCTGCGATCTGAAGAACCGGGCCAATGCCTTTTACAAGGTTCATACGGATCATAGTTGCCGGCATAGTAGCTTTTGTCTCGAATCTGGAGGAGTATCCGCCGCCACGGAAGTAACCGTTGTCAGCTGCGTTCCATGTTGTAGCTGCCATGATCGCATCCTGGTCTTCCTGAGTTACGTTGTACCACTCTTTCATGATCGCGTTGCCGTTCTCATCTTTTGCCTCAGCGTTTGCATCGAGACAGCAAGCACCGGAGTTGATCAGGTGGATCACACCGTCAGCAGCTTTTGCTTCGCCTTCGATGTCGTAGCCTGTTACACGTTTGATCGCGTCACCGCTCCAGTATGTACGAACGTCAGCGAACATCTGAGCTCTGTTAGTTAAGAGTTTCATGAACAGCATGCTCATACCGTTTAATACGTCATTCTCTGTAGCGAGGATGTACGGTTCTCTTGCGCCGTTCCAGTCGAAGGATGTGTTTAAGATCGCCTCAGCGAAGTCACCGTTCGGATAGAAGTCTGTCCACTGTCTCTGACCCTGGAAGCCTGCAGCGATCGCATTGTGACCAACCATCTCTTCTTCGCAGCCTTCCGGTAAGTTCTTGTTACCGTTCATAAGGTCTTTGATGATGCAAGCCATCTTAACTACGAACTCAAACTGCTCTTCTTTAACTTCATCACTGTTCTTTACGAAATCCGGGTTCTTATCGAAACCGATGATGCATTTCTCTTTTGCCCATGCAAGTGCTTTCTGGTACTCAGCCTCATCGTAGATACCCTCTGCCATACGACGGATGATCTCAACCTCGTCAACAGACTCAACACGAAGACCAAAGTAGGACTCGAGGAAGTCGGAGTCGATGATGGAACCGCCGATACCCATACAGATGGAACCGATCTGTAAGTAGGATTTGCCTCTCATGGAAGCTGCTGCAACAGCTGCACGGCCGAATCTTAAGATCTTCTCTTCAACGTCTGCCGGGATAGTAGTATCGTCTAAATCCTGAACCTCATGACCATAGATACCGAATGCCGGAAGGCCCTTCTGAGCGTGTGTTGCAAGTACGGATGCAAGGTAAACAGCACCCGGTCTCTCTGTACCGTTGAAGCCCCAAACAGCTTTGATTGTCTGCGGATCCATGTCCATAGTCTCGGAACCGTAGCACCAGCACGGAGTAACTGTTAATGTAATATCAACGCCTTCTTTTCTGAATTTCTCAGCACAAGCTGCGGACTCAGCAACACGGCCGATTGTTGTATCTGCGATAACAACTTTTACCGGTTCGCCGTTGGAATATTTAATATTCTCTTCTAATAATTTTTTTGCTCTCTGAGCCATACCCATAGTCTGGTCTTCAAGGCTTTCACGTACTTTTAACGGACCACGTCTACCATCAATAGTCGGACGAATACCAATTACCGGGTAACCACCGATTAATCTGCTCTCTGCCATAATAAATCATCCTTTCTGTCAATATGTTGACACACGAAATTTCTAGTAATATCATTTTACCATTGACGGTC
>JAFYOD010000093.1 GCA_017556515.1 Lachnospiraceae bacterium | reverse complement strand
TTCGAATCCCGTCTCGTGCTTTTTATTTTTGCCTAGAAGTAGAAAAGGAAAAGGTAAAAGGAAAAGAAAGCAGTCATTTCGGAAAATCCGAAACGGCTGCTTTTTTGTTGTATTTATCCTAAAGCTACATCTAACATCATCATGAGTGTAAAACCAACTGCGAAGAAGAGTGTACCTACATTGGAGTGCTCTCCTTCGGACATTTCCGGGATCAGTTCTTCGACAACAACATATAACATTGCGCCTGCGGCGAATGCCAGTGTGTATGGAAGTAATGGAAGGATCCAATTTGCGAGAAGGATGGTTCCAATCGCTCCGACCGGCTCGATCGCGCCGGACATAGCGCCATAGAAAAATGCTTTATGGGTGTTGGCGCCGTTACTCTTTAACGGCATGGAGATGATCGCTCCTTCCGGGAGGTTTTGCAGGGCAATACCGATGGAGAGTGCCAGTGCAGCTGCTACAGAGATTGTTTCATTGCCTGTAAGCCAGCCTGCGACTACAACACCGACTGCCATGCCTTCCGGGAGATTGTGGAGCGCAACTGCGATTACGAGCATAGTGGATTTTCCGAGGTTGCAGTTAACTCCTTCCGGACAATCACCATTTAAATGAAGGTGCGGAATAAAATGGTCCAGTAAGAATAAAAATAGGAAACCAATCCAAACTCCGATGAAAGCCGGAAGGAAGGCAAGTTTTCCCATGGGTTCGCATTGCTCGATGGCAGGGATGATCAGGCTCCAGATGGAAGCTGCGACCATGACGCCGGCGGCAAAACCGGTCAGGGAACGCTGAAGTGTGCGGTTCATTTCACCTTTTAAAAAGTATACAAGTCCGGAACCGACCACGGTTCCCACAAATGGCAGGAAGATTGCAGCAATAGATTCAAGTGACATGATTTGTACCCCCTATCCTAGGTATTTCTTTATTATAATTATACTACAAGATATGATATTGAACAGTGATATTATCACAAATTATTTTACAGTGGGATATTGTGGTCCGGTTTCGTACATACTGATTGTATCAAAAATAACCCGACAGAGAGGTGGATCTTACATGGAAGACCATACAATTGCGTTGCTGCAAGAATGCAGCCAGGGATGTAAAATGGGAATCAAAAGTATTAATCAGATCAGTGAATATGTTTCGGATCAGAAGTTAAAACGGATCATTGAAAAGTATCGTGGAGAGCATCAGAAGATCGAAACGGAGGTGGACCGGCTGTTAAGTATGATTGGCAAAGAGGGAAAACAGCCGGAGATGATGGCGTCAGCCATGTCTTGGATCAGTACAGAAATGAAAATGATGTTGAAGGACGATGACAGGCAGGTTGCAAAGATCATGACGGAGGGATGTGATATGGGTGTACGATCGATTTGCGGTTTTATCAATCAGTATGCCGGAGCATCGAAGTCCGGGCTTGGTCTTGCAAAGGATCTCGTAAAAATAGAAGAAAACTTTAGAGAAGAGCTGAAACCGTATCTGTAAAATAGGATGAGCCCCAAGGAGAAAAACTCCGAGGGGCTTTTTTTAGAAGGGGATTTGTGCTATAATTCCGGGTAGGCTGATGAGCCAAAAGTGAAATTAATGGAGAAGAACATGGAAATAGAGAAGATTTATGAAGAATTAAATGAGAAACTGGCAGATGCAGAGCGTGTGCTGGTAGGTCTCGGTGCTGAGTGGAAAGTGAAAGACGAGGCGCGTGAAGCGAAGGTACAGGAGGCAAAAAATAAATTAAAAGGGCTGCTGGACGGAAAAGATTACTTTGTGATCTCTACGATGCCGAAAGCAGAACTGGATCGCCTTGGATTTATTAATTTTAAGACAGTCGCTCCGACGGATGAATCCATGACTGAAGACCAGTGGAACGGTTATATGAACTGGCTGTCCAGAACGTTGAACCGCAAGCTTGTGATCCTGGAACTGGGCGAGGGATTTATGCAGCCGCAAATCATTCGCTGGCCGTTTGAGAGAACGGTCATGATCAACCAGAAATCCTGTATGTACCGTGTGCATAAGACATTTTATCAGACTGCGGATGAGATCAAAGAGCGTGCAGTCGCAGTGAAAGCAGATTCTGTCGAATTTGTGGCACAGTGGAAAGAAAACTAAGTTTCCGTTGTGTCGGATTCTGCACTATGTTAAAATAGTGTGTAGGAATTCTAAAGCAAAAATTTCCTGAATACAATTGGAGGAAGATTATGGCAGCGATCAGTAATGACTGGCTTGCTCCATTGAGTGGCGAGTTTAAGAAACCTTATTATAAAAAATTGTATGAGACAGTGATGTCAGAGTATCAGACGAAAGAGATTTTTCCGGCTCCGGATGATATTTTTAATGCATTTGCATTTACACCGCTGGCTAATGTCAAAGTGGTGATCTTTGGCCAGGATCCGTATCATGAGCCCGGTCAGGCGCATGGTCTTTGTTTTTCTGTGAAACCGGATGTGAAGATCCCGCCGTCACTGGTCAATATTTATTCGGAACTTCGTGATGACTGCGGATGTTACATACCGAATAATGGATATTTGAAAAAATGGGCCGATCAGGGTGTTCTTCTTTTGAATACTGTACTGACTGTGCGTGCCCATGCCGCTAATTCTCATAAGAATATTGGATGGGAGGAGTTCACAAATGCAGCGATCCGTGTCTTAAATGAACAGGACCGTCCAATCGTATTTATTCTCTGGGGAAAGCCGGCGCAGATGAAAAAAGCGATGCTGAACAATCCGAAACATCTGATCCTGGAGGCTCCGCACCCGAGCCCATTGTCTGCATATCGAGGATTTTTCGGAAGCAGACCATTTAGTCAGGCTAATAAATTCCTGATGGCGAACGGACTGGATCCGATCGACTGGCAGATTGAAAATATAGAATAGGAGAACATACATGAGTGTAATTCTTGAATTTTTAAAGATAGTTGTGTTTGGTCTGGTGGAAGGCTTTGCAGAATGGCTTCCGATCAGCAGCACGGGCCACCTGATCCTGGTGGAAAATATTGTACATTTAAATGCATCGGAAGACTTTATGAATGTATTCCGTGTTATGATCCAGCTGGGCGCGATCATGGCGGTAGTTGTGATCTATTTTAACCGTCTGAATCCATTTGATCCGCGGAAGAAGGATAAACAGAAGCTGGCTACCTGGCATTTATGGTTTAAGATCATCGTTTCCTGCCTTCCTGCAGCGGTTATTGGCCTTTTGTTAGACGAGATCCTGGACAAATATCTCTACAATCCATACGTGGTTGCAGCCATGCTGATCATTTACGGTATCTTGTTTATTGTACTGGAGAAACACAATCAGTTTGTGGATTTCCCGATCAAAAAAGTATCTCAGATCAATTATATCAATGCGTTTTATATTGGTCTGTTCCAGCTTCTTGCTTTGATCCCGGGTACTTCCAGATCCGGAGCGACGATCTTGGGCGCAATGCTTTTAGGCTGTTCCAGAACTGCGGCTTCTGAGTTTACATTCTACCTTGGAATCCCGGTTATGTTTGGTGCAAGCCTCTTGAAGATTATTCACTATGGTCTGGCATTCAGTTTTGTGGAGATCTTCTACCTGATCGCAGGCATGCTGATCGCATTTGTGGTTTCCATGTACTCTATCAAATTCCTGATGAACTACGTGAAAAACCATGATTTCAAGTTCTTTGGTTATTACCGTATCATTCTCGGTGTGATCGTGCTGGTATATTTTGGTCTTATGGCTCTGCTGGGACTGTAAGGTCGGTGTAAGGAACATTTGGAGCCGTCTGTATTCTGCAGGCGGCTTTTTTGTGGAAGATTCATTCACAAATTAATTATAGATTTATCACAGTTTTATCACAATTCGGTGGTAGACTATAGACGTAAAAAAGGAAAAGATCATACGGATGAAAGGAGAGAGTTTATGATGTATGATGAGAATAAATGGAATTCTAATGAGAGCTATAACTATCAACAGAGTTATGGAACCGGTGGAAAGGAACCGAAGAAAAAAGGGAATTTCTTTAAAAAGGCAGTTTTATTAACCTTGAGTGCAGTCTTTTTTGGTGTTGTATCCGGCGCAACGATGTTTGGAGTGAATCGTCTGGCGAATCTGGCACTTCCGTTGGAAACACAGGTTCAGATGGAGGCTCCGCAGGAGACATTGCCTCCGATGAGCGAGGCACAAGTATTGCCGATGCCGCAGGAAACACACGCTGCGATGACAACAGGCGTCGTGATCGAGGATGTTTCTCTGATCGTAGAACAGGCAATGCCTTCGGTTGTGGCGATTAACAATACCATGTTATACAAGAGCAACAGCTGGTTTGGTCAGTCGCAGACATACGAGATCCCGAGCAGCGGTTCCGGTATCATTGTTGGTGAGAATGAAACAGAGCTTTTGATCGTGACAAACCATCATGTGGTTGAGGATTCCAATACACTTACCGTAACATTTATTGATAACAGTACGGTAGATGCAGCGATCAAAGGAACAGATTCCCAGTCTGACCTGGCAGTGATAGCAGTTCCGCTTGAGAAGATCTCTGCAGATACAAAGGAGCAGATCAAAGCGATAGCGATTGGTGATTCTGACGTTTTAAAGATGGGGCAGGGTGTGATCGCCATTGGTAATGCACTTGGTCACGGACAGAGTGTAACCGTTGGTCACGTTAGTGCTCTTAACCGTGAAGTGACTGTGGATGGTGTGAAGAGAACTGTGATCCAGACGGACGCAGCGATCAATCCGGGAAACAGCGGCGGTGCATTATTAAACGCAAAAGGTGAGCTGATCGGTATCAATGAAGCGAAATATGCAGACGAGACAGTTGAGGGCGTTGGTTATGCGATCCCAATCTCTTATGCAATGAATATTATCGAAGATCTGAAACTTCGCACAACAAAAGTGGAAGTCGCGGAGGGTGAACAGGGTTATCTTGGTATCCAGGTCCAGAATGTGGATTCTGTTACAGCAGAAATGCTTGGAATGCCGGAGGGTGTATACATCTACAAGATCATGGAAGATTCTGCGGCAGCTGATTCTGATCTGAGAGAAAAAGATATCATCACAAAATTTGATGGTGAGACCATTAAGAATAATGCAGACCTGACAGGACTTCTTGCTTACTATAAGGCTGGAACAACCGTGACGGTTACGGTACAGTCTTTAGAGAATGGTGCTTATGTAGAACGAGAAGTTGAAGTGGTGTTAAAGAATCGTCCGGCAGAGGAAGAAGAGAAAGAAACACGTGCTCAGGGCCTGGAGGGCCTGATGCCAAGGCGTCCATAAATGAATGATATAACAAAAAGCGGGAGTCCTATCAAAATGATAGGCTCCCGTTTGTTATATTTTACTGTTTGTCCTCTAACAGCATTGCTCCGCGCATCTCAATTCGCGGGCCGCCGCATTTTTCCAGATAAGCTCTTGTGATTGTTACAGAGCCGATATTCGGATCTCTCGGGATCTCATACATGATGTCCAGCATGAACTCTTCCATGATGGCACGGAGAGCACGGGCACCGGTCTCTTTTTTCATCGCTTCTTCCGCGATCCACTCCAATGCATCGTCGTCAAATTTCAGTTCGACTTCATCCATCTGGAGCAACTTCTGATACTGTTTCAGGATCGCATTTTTAGGTTCTTTTAAGATACGAACCAGGAAATCCTTTGTCAGACCCTGTAAGGTTACTGTAACCGGAAGACGGCCTAAAAATTCCGGGATCATACCAAAGTTGCGAAGGTCCTTATTAGTCACGTTGCTCAGGAACTTCGGATCATTATCGTATTTATCTTTCAGCTCGGAACCGAAGCCGAGAGAAATCTTTTCTGTCATACGTTCTTTGATGATATTTTCCAGATCCGGGAATGCACCGCCACAGATGAAGAGAATGTTGTCTGTGTTGATGGTTTCCATCGGAGTCATGGCATTCTTCTGGCTGGTTCCTACCGGAACTTCTACAGAAGCGCCTTCCAGCAGTTTGAGAAGTTCCTGCTGTACAGATTCACCACTGACATCACGGGTGCTTGTGGATTTCTTCTTCGCGATCTTATCGATCTCGTCGATGAAGACAATACCCATCTCAGCTTTTTCTACGTCATTGTCCGCAGCTGCCAGAAGTTTGGAGATAACGCTCTCGATGTCATCACCAATGTATCCGGCTTCAGTCAGAGATGTTGCATCTGCGATCGCCAACGGCACATTGAGGAGTTTTGCCAGTGTCTTTACAAGATAGGTTTTACCGCTTCCGGTCGGTCCGATCATAAGAATGTTGGACTTTTCGATCTCAACGCTGGTATCGAACTTGGCGGCATCCGGAGATGTGCGTTCAAACACACGCTTATAGTGGTTATAAACCGCAACAGAAATTACTTTTTTCGCTTTCTCCTGACCGATCACGTATTCATCCAGCTGTTCCTTGATGGAGTGCGGAGACGGAATTTCGCTGAGTTTGAATAATTCTTTTTTCTTGTTCTTTTTCTTTTTGACGCGCTTTTTGCCTGTCAGCGCACTGAGGTCGATCTGGCCCAGCGGGATGCCCCAGCCCATATTGCCAAATGGGATCGCGCCCTGATCCGGAGTCTGCTCCTCGTCGTCCTCATCCTCTTCGATTACTTCTACATCTTCTTCCTCGATGGTCTCAGTATCGGCGGATTCTGTTTTCTCAGAAGCAGCCGGTTTCTCAGCATCCGGCTTTTCAATTTTTGCATCGTCTTTCTGTTTTTTCTGGTTCGGAGCCATTCCCCACATTCCTGCAGGCATACCCATATTCCAGAGCATATCCGGAGTCACTCCGGACATCATACCCATGTCAAGACCGGTGTTCTGAAGGGTGTTGAATGCATTTTGCATGCAGTCAAAACAAATATCGATTCCCGGCGGCATGGAGATCATCTTGCCTGCTTTGCTTTCCGGTCTGCGGCAGACATAGCAGACTTTCTCATATTCATCATCGTCCTGAGATTCTTCCCAGTGTTTTTCCTTATCGTTCAAAGTCGTTCTCCTTTATATCAAACAAGTTCTTTCATGATTAAAAGCTATACAAGTGCTTATTATAAATGATTTTTATTCTTTTTACAATTTTTTTATGACAGAAAGTATTTTTTTGAAGTTTTTTGTAGGCGGTACAGATAATAAGCATCAAGAAATAAACGTGAAAAACACAAAAAATCAGGAGGTTACTATGACAACTATTTCACTCGACATGTACCAGGCATGTGCGCTTGCGGCGCTTGTTTTCTGTCTGGGCAGAATCATGAAACAGAAAATCGCGTTCCTTGACAAATACTGTATCCCGGCTCCGGTTGCAGGCGGTGTAGTATTTGCGGTTTTACACCTGGTATTATACAGTGCAGGTATCCTGGAACTCACATTTGACACAACTCTTCAGAGCGTATTTATGACAATCTTCTTCTGCAGCGTTGGTTTCACAGCTTGCTTCCGTCTCTTAAAGAAAGGCGGCGTACAGGTATTTATTTTCCTTGGTCTTGCAATTGGTATTTGTATTGTACAGGATATTGCAGGTGCAGGTCTTGCAGCAGCATTTGGTCTTGATCCGTTACTTGGACTTTGCATGGCATCTATGCCGTTAGTTGGCGGTCATGGTACATCCGGTTCTTTTGGCCCGCTTCTTGAAACTGACTATGCAGTAGTTGGTGCAACAACAGTTGCTCTTGCTTCCGCTACATACGGTCTTGTTGCCGGTTCTATCATGGGTGGTCCGACTGCACGTATGCGTGTTGAAAAACATGGTTTAAAATCCACAGCTGCTGAAGAGGGTAATGCAACAGCAGAAGTAGCTTCCCCGATCGATGGTGAAAAGTTCACAACAGCAGCAATGTTCCTTGCAGTTTCTATTGGTATCGGTACATTTATTTATGCATTCTTCAAAGATGTGCTTCATTTAACATTCCCGACTTACATTGGTGCGATGTTAGCAGCAGCTGCGGTAAGAAACCTTTGGGATGTAAGAAATAAAGAACTTCCGATGGAAGAGATTGATGCTCTTGGCGGTCTTTCTCTGAACTTGTTCCTTTCCATGGCTATGATGAGCTTAAAGCTCTGGCAGCTTGCTGCACTTGCGCTTCCGATGATCGTGATCTTACTTGTACAGACACTGATCATGTTCCTGTATGCGAACTTCTTAGTATTCAATATCATGGGTCGTGACTATGAAGCAGCAGCTATGACGACTGCATTCTGTGGTTTCGGTATGGGTGCAACTCCGAATGCGATGGCGAACATGAGAGCTCTTGTAGAGCGTTACGGTGCAGCACCGCGTGCATTCTTCATCGTACCGTTGGTAGGAAGCTTATTCGTAGATTTCTTCAACTCTATGATCTTAACAACATTCGTGAATTTCCTTTAATGAAATCGAGTCCCTGCTCCAAATCCTCCGGAGCAGGGATTTTTTGTATTATTATCAAATTCTGAGATTTAAAAAGGACTGATATAGATTCAGTGTTCCGTAACCGAATTCTCGGTTGGGGTAAGTAAGGGCCGGATTTCGATCAGCCCCGCGGATCAGATAGGTCTTAATGGTGGCGGTATTCATGTATGGATCGTTGCCTTTTAGAATTCCCCAGTTTAAGAGGATTGCAGCAGATCCTGCCACATAGGCAGCGGAGGCGGAAGTTCCGGTTAAGACTCCAACTCCCGGAGCTGCCAGTTCCGGTTTGATCACGTTGGAACGGCTGAATCCGCGACTGGAGTGGATATAGATCCCGCCTGTTTTGTGATCATAGGCACCAACCGTGATCGGGGCTGAAGCATTTCCGGGATCCGTGATCAATGTGTCCGGATCCGGACGGAGAAAATACGTATCATCAGGGATAAATGATCGGTTGGGCAGCCAGATGTGAAAGGAATCAGAGATATCCGTCTGATTTTTGATCGTGAGCGTCCAGATTCCGGGAAACGGATCTTGAAAACGCATGAAAACCAGCTGGCTGCCGTCTGCAGTGGATGCGATGCGGGAGTAGACAGTGATTGTTGTCCCTTCTAAAAGAAACTGAAAGGAATCAGCGTTTATGTTTCTTAACGACGGACTTTCCCGGATTTCTCCGGAGGGGGAACGAAAACGGATGGAGTATGCGGCCGTATTTTGCGCCCAGAATTCCATGGAAAAACCACGGGTGATTTCTCCGATATGAAGTTCCACCTCGTGATCCCGAGTGCCTGGTGCGGTGGATCCGCGATAATGATGGCCGTATCCGGTTTCATTGCCGGCCGCAACGACGAAGGCAGTTCCGCGAAAGGTACTCATTTCATTTAGAAAGATACTGAGATTGGTGGCTCCGGTATGGCCACCCATATTAGAACCAAGTGCCAGACACACGACGAGAGGAGTATTGTACTGTTTGGCAAGAGAGAATAAGTAACTGACACCCAGCATGATATCATTTTCCTGGTAGGCATCCGCATTCTCTTTAATCAGGAAAAAATCCCGCAGATACTGTTTGGCGGGTTTTAATTTGACAACACCGATCCAACATTCCGGGGCGGCTCCGGAAAAATCTCCGGTTTCTGACTCGCTTCCGGCAGCGATCGACGCAATCATAGTTCCGTGGCCATTGGTGTCAGTAGATGGGACCAGATCGAGCGGTTTTTCCGAACGGAGAGCTTCATTGATCTGGTCTTTTGTATACTGTGTTCTGAGAGCCTGATCCCATATACCCAGAATTCGCGTGGAACCGTCACGATTTCGAAAAAGAGGATTTTGATAGTCGATCCCGGTATCGATAAAGCCGATCATGACTCCACGTCCTCGTTCTGATAGAGGGGGAAGGCTGTTTGCAGCCAGGATTCCGGAGGCATCCAGACCAGACTGATCGAGCAGAGCATATAGTTTGGGGATCGCGGAGTAGGTGGCTGTGGAAAGAGTGAGAGTTTCAGCTGCAGATTGTGGAAGATGGACAACTGCAAATTGATAGTTGATAAAATCGACGCAGTCTGTGCCTGCGAGGGCAAGAAATTCGGAAGGCCGTACGTAATAGCGTGTGATAAAATCAGCGTAATCTTCAGAAGCAGAATTTGGATAGCATGGCATGGTCATACTCCGTATGGATGTTGTTTATAATATATGATGATACCAGGGGACAAAGTTCAAAAATTCAATGCAAGCTTGCTTGTAAGAGAATTTTTGAACTTGGGACCCGCCAAAAACATGAGAAAGTAGCTATTTTTCGTAGAAAAATGAGCGGATTTCGAATGTTTTTGAAGATTACGAGAGTGCAAAAGCACGAAGTAATCTGGTATCATCCTATGATGATGCGGTCAAATAGATAGACGAAGGCTTTAAAATAGTGTAAGATTATGGAAATAGAATGTTTTGTCGATCGCGAGGAAGGAGACAGGATATGTTTGGTTTTTTGACATTGGGAACTGCTATGACAGTAACGGATCTGGTTTTAAAGGATCAGATCGACCGCCAGAAGGATGAAGAATTCCCGAAGGAATTGAAAGGTTCAAAAGGAAAGATCCTGTTGTATAAAAATCATAATGACGGTTTTTCTTTTGGTGTTCTTCGCGGTTCCAGACTTGTAGAATTGGTTCCGATCTGTCTGACTTCCGGGATTGCAGGTATCTGGGCTTATCTAATGAGTGTTCGAGGCAGATGGGTGGAAAAGGCTGCGCTTACGTTTGTCTTGGCCGGCGGCGCCGGCAATTTGATTGATCGGCTCACAAAAGGATATGTGGTCGACTACATTTGTGTACAGTGGAAAGCATTGAAAAAGGTTGTGTTCAATCTGGCAGACGTATTTATTCTTGTCGGATGTGGACTGTTGATGTTCGTAAATGGATATGAAGTGATCAAGGATTTGATGAAACGTAAAAAATAGCAAGGAGGGATCCGGGTTTGAATATTTTATATGCATCCAATGACGGTTTTGCGAGACATCTCGGCACGTCCATGTATTCCTTGTTTGATAAGAACCGAGGAGCAGAGACCATCACCGTGTATGTATTGTCTCTGGGATTATCAGAAGAAAATATTGAAAAGCTGCAGACAATCGCTAAACTTTTTAATCGTGAACTGATAATTCTGGAACTTGGAGATATTCGAAATAAATTTGATTTTGATGTGGATACGGGCGGATATGATATCAGCATTATGGGGCGTCTGTTTATGGGAGAGATGCTCCCGGAACATGTGGACCGCGTACTTTATCTGGATTGTGATACGGTCATTGTACGTTCTATCGAAAAAATGTGGAAGACGGATCTGTGTGGAGCCATTTTCGGAGCGGTTATGGAACCGACGATCTACGAGGCTGTGAAGGAGTCCATCGGATTGGGAACGGAAGATGGTTATTATAACTCTGGTGTACTTCTGGTGGATCTGAAGCGATGGCGTGAAGAACGTGTGCAGGAAAAACTGATGCAGTTTTTAAAAGAAAAAGGCGGAGCATTATTTGCCAGTGACCAGGATCTGTTAAACGGTGCTCTAAAAGGGAGTATTCATACCCTGATGCCGGTATGCAACTTTTTCCCGAACTATCGTTATTTTTCTTATCAGACTTTGGTGGAGCATGCGCCGTCTTACAAGATCGTTTCGAAAGACGAGTTTAAGAAGGCAAAAAAGCATCCGATGATCATCCACTATATGGGCGATGAGCGTCCGTGGATTCGCGGAAACCTGAACCATTATCGTTTGGCATATGAACGATATCTGGAAAAAACTCCGTGGGCCGGAACTCCGAAACAAAAAGGAAAAGAACTTTATATGCTGATCTATCATGCGATGGATTATGCGACAGCGATCTGTCCGGAGATTCGCTGGTATATCAGTAAGAAATTTGGAATGAAAGCGGTCATGAGCCGAAAGAAACAGACAGGGGAGAAAAAAGCATGATTACAGTACTGTTGGCAGCATGGAACGGAGAAGCTTATATCGAAGAGCAGTTGGATTCCATTCTGCGACAGGAACTGCAGACAGAGCATTTGGAAATCCTGGTATCGGATGACGGCTCGACCGATCAGACACGGAATATTTTGAAGCGATATGCAGAGAGTTATCCGGATCAAGTGAAATTAAGCCATCGCAGTGAGGAACGGAAGGCGAAGGATCTGGAAGATGGAATCCCGGCAGCGGCAGGAAATTTTTTCTGGCTGTTGTCACAGAACGGAGAAGCGGACTATTTTATGCTCAGTGATCAGGATGATGTGTGGAAGCCGAATAAGGTAGAAACATTGTTGGCGGAAATGAAGCGATTGGAGGCACAGCATGGAACGGGCCATCCGATTTTGGTACATTCGGATATGGAAGTGGTGGATGCAAATCTAAAAGTGATTCATCCGAGCTTTTTCCGATATCAGAAGTGTGATCCGTCTCGAATTGGGTTTTCTGAACTTTTAGTAGAAAATTCTGTGACCGGAGGGGCTGTTTTGATGAACCGCGCACTGGTGGATCTGTTGAGGGACCGTCCTCCTGCATGTTTTATGCATGATTGGTGGATCGCGTTGGCAGCATCCTGTTTCGGTACCATTTCTTGTGTAAAAGAGTCTCTTTATCTGTATCGTCAGCATGGACATAATACACTGGGAGCAAAAGAAACCGGAAGTGTGAAAGAAGTGGCAGAGCGTTTGGAACGTTCCGCACAGGTGGAAGAAAATTATCGAAAGATGGCAGCGCAGGCTCATGCATTTGGAACCATGTATAAGGAACAAATGAGTGAAAAACAGAAAGCGATTTTACGCGCATATCTGGCCCTGCGTTATCAGTCACCAATGGGACGTCTTCGAAACATCATCAAAAACCGTTTCTTTAAGAGCTCAAAGATACAAACCTTTGCCCAATGCATCACGATTCCAAGACCGGATGGGAACAACTGGCCGGTGTAAGGAAGGGAGAACATAACGTGAAGATCAATTGTGTGATTTTAAATTATAATGATGCGTCCACAGTTTTGGAACTTGTAAATGAAATTGGTGGATATCAGGCTCTGGAACGGATCGTCATTGTGGACAACGCTTCAAACGATGACTCCTGGGAGCGTTTACAGGCATTGAAGTCTCAGTATGTTCATGTGGATCTGCTCCGTGCAGAGAAAAATGGCGGATATGGAGCAGGTAATAACCTGGGTGTGCGATATGCCGTGAATGTCAATAAGGCGGATTTTGTATTGATCGCAAATCCGGATGTGAAGTTTTCGGAGGCTTGTGTGAGACGTTTGAAGGGAATTCTGGAACGTCATTCTGAATTGGCCGTAGCAACGGCACTGATGGAAGACCAGACCTTTGGTGAGGTGAAAAATGGATGGAAGATCCATGGGTTCTGGGGCGAGTTATTTGCGATGGGGCCGATCAGCCGCCGACTGTTTGGACGTTTTTTGAATTATCCGGAATCTTATTTTGAAGGAAAAAAAGCAGTTTATGTGGATGCGGTTCATGGATCCATGTTAATGGTAGATGGAAAGAAATTTCTGGAAGCAGGCGGATATGATGAAGGGATCTTCTTGTATCAGGAAGAAACCGTGCTGGCAAGCCGATTGAAAAAAGCCGGTTACCGATCCTTGCTTGTCCTGGATCAGAAGTATCGGCATGAACATTCGGTGTCTATCAAGAAATCTTTTAAAAGTCAGATGGACCGTCAGAAACTGAGACATACAAGTGTGTTATATTATATGAAGAATTATCTGGATATTGGTCCGGTAAAAGAGGCGATCGCGAAGCTTTGGTTTGCAGGGATTTTACTGGAAATCATGGTGGCAGGTCGTTTGGGAATTTTATAAGGAAAAGAAAATGGCAGGAAAATCGAGAATGATTTTCCTGCCATGTGTTTTTTATGAAATTCCGTGTGCCGCCAGAATTGCCTGTCTGGATGCCTCAATGCCTTCCGGAGTCAGGTTCGGGTCTGTCGGGTCCCATCTCTGCTCAAATGGAATCTCGTATTCGATCGTCGGACGGTTAAACGGTCCCGGGATCGGGCTTTCGTAAACTTCAACAGTTGTTCCGATCGCACAGTAGTCGTAGATCCATTTACTGTCAGCGGTTGTCAGTCGGATGCATCCGGCGGAGCGGGCGATACCCAGGTTGTTGTATGTACTTGCCCATACAGTGTACGGATCCGGAGTATCA